>JADFUO010000049.1 GCA_015222115.1 Bacteroidota bacterium
GTATAAGCAATTGTATGCAGGATAGGTTTATCATTATGTTTTATTGTATTATCACAATCTTCAAACCATCCGTTTTTATTTTGTTTTTTTTCAATTATCCAGTTCAGGTTTTTAATGGCATGTTCTTTATATTTTTTGTTTCCTGTAATTTGAAAAACCATAAGCAACGGAAGGTCAACATAACTATCATAGACTCTTGCCCTGTTCATTGATGCATATTTTTTCCAGTATCCGTCTTTATTTTGAATTTTACATAACCAATCAGCTGCTTTTACAGAGGAGTTCAAATATTTTTTATTTTTAGTGTATTTATTTGCAGCAATCAGTCCTCTTATAATCTGCCCTGTATTAAAAACGGTTTCAGTCCGGTTATCATCAATTCTGCCACCCTGCCAGCCACCGCTTTCCTTTTGAATTTCAACAAGCCAGTCTGCGGCTGATAACGCAGCTTTTATAATTTTTTCAGTATTATTTTTTTCAGTAAAATTTATTAAAGTAGGAATGATATAAGCTGTAGTTTCCGGATATGAAGCCGACCAGCCGTTTACAAGATGATAAGAACCTATTCCGTTATCTTTCATTTGTTTTTGAGCAAACAATAACCAGTTAACAGCCCTTTCAATTGCATATTGCTTTTCATTTTCAGAAACTATAGGAATATTTTTCAGGATACTGTTTTTATTGTAATAACGATTAAAATCATTCAGGATAATAGCCCTCGCATTGCCCGAAAACAATGAAAATGAAAAATATTTTGCGTACAGGTAAAGACTTTTAAGCATCAGCTATTGAAATTATACTGCTTCTTAATGATTTTGCAAAAAAAATCCTTTTAGAAGCAGTTAATGCTCGAAGAAATCAGGTTTAGTTTTTTGCAAACCTGATTTCATTCGGTATAATATCAAAAAACAAAGATAAGAGAAAAATAGAATTGGGTAAAATAATATTATTTTGTCCTCGTCTTCGCTCGGACTGACATCTATGGTTGTCACCCTGAGCGGAGACGAAGGGTGAGCGAAGACGAAGGGTGAGCGAAGACGAAGGGTGTACCTCGACTTCGCTCGGCATGACAGCCTCTTCAAAGCATAACAATCTTTTAGTTACTCAGAGCGAAGACGAAGAGTCAGAATACTATATATTAACATGAGGATTTAATATTGTAACACTCATCCGTACGGATGAGTTAAAGAATAATTTTTTATTTCTTATCTCTGACTAAAATATTTTGTACTTTTGAATCTGAAGTTTATATGTATTCTAAAAGCAGGAAAAAAACATGTTAAAAAAAATCATAATATTTATAACTGTTCTAATATTTGCTATTGCAACTTATAGCCAAACAGCAATGGAATATTACAATTTAGCTCAACAGGCAAGAAAAGAATACAGATACACGGATGCAATAGAATATTATAAACTTGCCGGAAACTTATTGAAAGAAACGGGAAGAAAAGGTGACTATGCCATAATGCTGAACGAAATCGGGTTTATGTATCAGGGCTTGGGCCAATATGATAAGGCAATTGAGAATTACAGTAAAGCACTTGCTATTGCTGAAGAACTTGGACAGAAAGATAACAGTTCAATATACTTGAACAACATCGGATTGGTGTATGATTCCTGGGGACAATATGATAAGGCAATCGAGAATTTAAGGAAAGCACTGGCTATTAGTGAGGAACTTGGCAAAAAAGACCAGATTGCTA
>JADFUO010000445.1 GCA_015222115.1 Bacteroidota bacterium
GGATAGAATTAGATAGAGACCGCTAAGAAAGTCAATATATTTTCAAATAAACGCCAAAAATCAAGAACCAATCCCGATAACCTTTCGGGACAAATAAATTTCAATATCTAATGACCAAAACTTTTTTGGTCCCAAGTACTCGGGATGGGTATAGTTTGGAATTTTTTAATTGGAAATTTGAATTTATTTGATATTTATTATTTGAAAATTGTTATTTCCAACTTATCCCTATTAGGATACTACATCAACTTCTGATAAGCCTGCCACCATCTGTCGGGAATGTCATCTTTACAGGCAGTTTGGTAATCCTGATATGAACAAGGTACTAAATAATGCCGTTCATATTTGGGTTTCATGTTGGTTTTAATTGGGATTTCCATCCACCACCTGTCGCTTTTTTTACTTTTATAAAAAACTATCTCGTCTTTATGGTCCTTGATTGAAACCAAATATTTAATATAATTTTCTTTTTCTTTAAGTGGAAAATCATGTTTACGATTATAAAAACCGTCAATAAAATACCATATCATCTGTGCAACAAGGTGCAAGGTTTGTTCTTGCCTGTCAAGTTTTGGATTAACTTCGTAAAAGCCGATTGAAGTTAATTTATCACTCATACCTGCATACCGGGCAATCTGACAAACTTCCTCTCCGTAAAAACCATTAGGAGATGCATTTCCGTTTGCAGGGGCATCTGACTGGCGGATTGCAGATATGTCAAAAGTAACTAAGTCGGCATTCCTTACAATAGGCTCAACTTCCTCAATATTTGCCCTTACATTTCCTAAACGATAAATATCAAAAAATAAATTTTTCATCAAACCTATTGCTTCCTGATCAATTAAATAGGTTTGATAACCGATATTGGTATAATTAAAAAGGTAATTAGGCTGGTGTAAAATAATTTTACTTAAATATGATTGTGAATTAAAATCCTCTTCGGATTTCCCAAGGTCAAATACCGAATCTACAGCAACAATATTTATTACCTGCTCGAGGCTTTCATAAGCTTGATAATTTGCATAAGTAAGGTCGTGGCTTCCACCAATAAGTACAGGAATTATATCATTTTTTAATAATTCGGAAACAACCGAAGTTACGGCAAAATAAGTGTCATTAATTGTATTGCCTTTTTTAATATTGCCCAAATCGGCTATTTTAGTTTTATTTCCACCTTCAAAAAGTTTATACAGTTTTTTTCTGATAATATCGGGTGCACTTGCACATCCTTCATTATTTATGGCATTCCGGTCTTCATTAATACCAAAAATTGCAATATCTATATTATCCAAATCAGGAAAACCAGATGCAGTATTATAACTTTTTACAACATCTCCCAATCTTCTGCGATGGGATTTCTCTGCATATTCGTAGCCTGTTAGATGTATCGGTTTAAAGTATATTTCAATATCCATTATTTTCTTTTTTTTGAAAATCTTTTTTTAGGTGTATTTTTAGGGTCTTCGGCTATTTTCAGACAGTCTTCAAGAGTTAGCTCTTCGGGATTCATTTCTTTTGGAATTTTAAAATTCTTTTTCTTTATTGAAAGATAGGGTCCATATTTTCCTCTTAAAACTTTAACAGAATTGTTTTCTTTATATTCTCTGATAATATTTTCTTTTGCTTTTTTTCGTTTTTCTTCAATTAATTCAACGGCTCTCTCCTGTGTAATTGAAGTAGGGTCATCAGTTTTTTTCAGAGAATAAAATAATTTTTCATGCATCACATAAGGACCGAATCTACCGATAGCTACAGTCATGTCAGCATCTTCGTATTTGCCGATATTTCTTGGGAATTTGAATAGTTCAAGAGCTTCTTCCAGTGTGATAGTTTCCATGCTTTGCCCTTTTTTTAATCCTGCAAATTTGGGTTTATCAGTGTCGTCAGTGTCTCCAAGTTGAACTATGGGTCCGAACCTTCCGATTTTCACAAATATATTTTTCCCTGTTTTGGTGTCCTGACCAAGCAGTTTTTCACCACTGAATTTTTTTGACGTTTCAAGTGTATTTTCAATTTTATTGTGAAATGGCCCATAAAATTCACCTATCATTTCATTCCATATCTTTTGTCCTTCGGCTATTTCGTCAAATTCTTTCTCAACACTGGCAGTGAAGTTATAATCTATAATGTTATCAAAATATTGGAGTAAAAATTTGTTTACTAAAATTCCAATATCCGTTGGGAAAAGTTTGGCTTTTTCAAAGCCTGATTTTTCGGTTTTAATTCCTTCTGTTATAGAATCATTTTTTAAGGAAATGAAATTGTAATTTCTTTGAATTCCAGGCTTATCTTCTTTAACAATATATTCCCTTTTCTGAATAGTTGAAATTGTGGGGGCATATGTTGAAGGACGGCCTATTCCAAGTTCTTCCATTTTTTTAACTAAACTTGCCTCGGAATATCTCAGAGGTTGTTGTGTGAATTTTTCTTCAGCAATAATTTCGTTTCTCAATAATTTTTCACCGACTTTTAAAGGTGGTAAAACACCTTTTTGCTCTTCATTGTTTTTCTGGTCGGATGTTTCAAAATAAACTTTTAAAAAGCCGTCAAATTTAATTACCTCGCCTTTTGCGATAAATTTTTCTTTAAGGTTTGATATATTGACGGTCACATTTGTTTTCTCCAGTAAGGCATCGCTCATTTGTGAAGCAATTGTTCTTTTCCAGATTAGGTTATACAGTCGTTTTTGGGCATTATCTCCTTCAATGTTTTTTACATTAAAATATGTAGGACGAATTGCTTCGTGAGCTTCCTGTGCACCCTTGGTTTTAGTAAAATACTTTCGGGTTTTTGCATATTTTTCACCAAAAGATTTTTTTATTTCTTTATTTGCCATTGCAAGGGCAAGATTTGACAAATTAATCGAATCCGTCCTCATATAAGTAATCTTACCCGACTCGTAAAGTTTCTGAGCCACACGCATGGTATTTGCAACCGAGAAACCAAGTTTTCTGCTGGCTTCCTGCTGTAAAGTGGAAGTTGTAAAAGGAGGTGCCGGAGACTTTTTTGCAGGTTTGGTTTCAATATCTGCAATTGTAAATTCAGCAGGTTTGCATTTTTCAAGAAATTCTATTGCTTCATTTTTTGTATTGAATTTTTTTGAGAGTTCGGCAAATAGTATTGATTTTCCGAAATCATTACTTATGTCAAATTTAGCAGTAATCTTATAAGATGATTTACTTTTAAATTTATTTATATCTTCTTCTCTTTCAACAATTAATCTAACTGCAACAGACTGAACACGTCCAGCAGATAATGCCGGTTTAACTTTTTTCCATAAAAGAGGAGATAATTCATACCCCACAAGCCTGTCTAAAACTCTTCGTGCCTGTTGGGCATCAACAAGATTTTTATCAATACCACGCGGGTTTTCAATTGCTTTAGTAATTGCTGATTTTGTAATTTCGTGAAATACAATTCTTTTAACTTTTTCTTCATTTAAATTTAATGCATTTACCAAATGCCATGAAATGGCTTCTCCTTCCCTGTCTTCATCCGAAGCTAACCAAACAGTTTTGGCATCATCAGCAAATTTTTTTAATTCAGATACAATTTTCTTTTTATCAGGAGATATTTCATATTTTGGAATAAATCCGTTTTTTATATCAACACTCAATTGCTTTTTTGACAAGTCCATTACATGCCCAAAACTTGACTTCACAAGAAAATCTTTACCTAAAAATCCTTCAATAGTCTTTGCTTTTGCAGGTGACTCAACAATAACAAGATTTTTTGCCATTTTTAAAAACTTATTAAATTTTTAATATTCTTTAATTTTGGGTGCAAAAGTAAAACAATTAAATTTTTAAAATCCAAAAGTATTTTGCTTTTAAATGAAATAAATTTTACATCAACGTAAGTTTTTAATTAATTTTGCATCCCGAAATCTGAAGTAATTATTTGATATTTAATTAAATCAGGGTAATTTTATAACATGGTTAATGAAATAAATTTTAATGCAGAAATTTTTTAATGTGAATCATAAGAAAAAATTATATATAGAAACTTACGGTTGCCAGATGAATTTCTCCGATAGTGAGATTATTGGTTCTGTTATGATTAATAATAA
>JADFUO010000446.1 GCA_015222115.1 Bacteroidota bacterium
CGGAGGTGAGATAATTCGTGGATTTACATTCGCATTACTTATTGGTATCTTGATTGGTACTTATTCTTCATTGTTTAACGCCAGCCCGCTTGTTTATGACCTGATCGGAAAAAAAGTTCAAACAATCAAACATTCAATCAAACATCATAAAAAAAAGAAAAATTAAATTAACACATAGCGCAGCACAAGGCTGCAAACAAATTTATTCTGTTTAGAGTTACAGGTTACGAGTTACGAGTTGCAGGTTAAACTGTTTAAAGTTTGAAATTCAAAGTTTATTTTTTTTATAAAACATGTAACTTGCAACCCGCAACCTGCAGCAGTTTCCAAATAAAACTTTGCTAAAAAAACAAAGTTTTATAAGATAATAGTATAGAAATGAGGTTTACCCCGTTTCGTCCATTCGGACGGATATAAGATTTTAAATTTGAAAAGTCCTGTTTATTGCAGGACTTTTTTTATTACTTTTGTTTCAGAATAAATAAAATTTTATGTTTGATTTTATTTTACTATTTTTTGATATTAGTACCGGCGAGATTATAATAATCCTGATCGTGGTTTTTTTGATATTTGGTCCGCAAAAAATTCCTGAACTCGCAAGAAAAATTGGAAAAGGGGTTTACGAAATCAAAAAAGCTTCTAGAGAAATAAAAGATGAAATTAACAGTGAAGTAAATAAAGTTGAAAAAGAATCAGGTATTAAGGATATAGATGATAAATTAAAAGAGTTTAAAAATACCGTGAAATAAATTAGTCAGCATTATTTATATAAGAAGTTCATATTATCTTTAAATAAAGAATAAAAAAATTCGTTATCTAAATAACATTTTAATAGCAACTAATTTGTTAAATGTTATTAGTTATAAGTTATTCGATTAAAGAAAGGGGTAAAATATATAACGTATAATATTTAACAGGTAAATTTTGACACACCCTGTACATTTTATTACAGGGCAGGTAAGGGGATGATTATATAATGAAATTTGCGAAACGAAGTTAGCCCGTATGGGAAACTTGAAATTCGAAATTTGAAAAAAACTTATTTTAACAGCCTAATTTCAAATATCTAATATCTAATTTCTGAATATGAATTTTTCTAAAAATTATAAGTAGCAGAAAATAAATTAACTACAAAAATAGATACCCATGAAATATTATAAACATTCAATTTTTATTCTAATATTTATTTTAATTGCTTCGGCAACAGGTTTTGCCCAGAAAGATTATGCAAGAACAGCTGACGATGCTTTTGAAGACCAGCAATATATTGTTGCAATCGAGAGATATAAAAAAGCATATACAAAAGTAAAAAGCAACAAGGCTGAAAAAAACAGGGTATCATACCGGCTTGCTGAATGTTACCGGCTTACGAATAACACAAGAAGAGCAGAAAACCAGTATAAAAGGCTTGTAAAAGCAAATTATGATAAAAAAGAACCGTTAATACTTTTATATTATGCCGATGCATTAAAATCAAATAAGAAATATGATGAAGCATTGATACAATATAATGCATACAGCGAAGCAGTGCCGGATGATCAGCGAGGTCCTGACGGTGCCGAATCGGCAGTATTGTCAAAAGAATGGGAAGAAAATCCAACAAAATATGAAATTGAGAATGTTAAGAAACTAAATTCAAGAGAAGCAGACTTTTCACCGGCTTATGGAAGCAATAATTACAACTCATTAATTTTTACATCTACAAGAGAAGGTGCAACTGGTAAAGCTACCGATGGATGGACAGATCAGAATTTCAGCGATTTGTTTTCTGCAAGGTTAGACAGGAAAGAAGAATGGAGTACTCCGGTTTTACTGGACACAAAAGAAGACGGAATAAATACGGAATCTAATGAAGGTACTCCTGTTTTAAATGCAAAATTTAATTCTATATATTTTACACGCTGCCCGAACGAAGACAAAAAAATTTGTGGCTGTCAGATATATAAATCAAAAAGAATAGGTCGTAGCTGGGGTGATCCCGAGATCATAATGCTTGGCAGAGACACAACTGCTGCCATCGGTCATCCGGCTTTAAGCGAAAATGAACTTATAATATATTTTGCTTCCGACAGACCAGGTGGATTTGGTGGCAAGGATATCTGGGTGGCTTTGCGTGATACCAAAGAAGAAGAATTTGGAAGACCACAGAATATAGGACCGGTTGTTAATACTGCAGGTGATGAAATGTTTCCATACCTTCGTTCTGATACGGTTCTGTATTTTGCTTCAAACGGTCACATTGGTATGGGCGGATTAGATATATTAGTAACAATAATTGATGAAGAAGGAAAATGGGCTAAACCTGAAAATTTAAAATATCCTATTAATTCCAATAATGATGATTTTGCGATTATCTTTCATCCCGAAAAGGAAGAAGGATATTTTAGTTCAAACAGGAAAGGAGGAAAAGGCAAAGAGGATATTTATTATTTTATTATCCCACCGGTTGAATTTTCTTTAACAGGTATTGTAAAAGACGACAGAACTTTACAGTATGTTCCAGGAGCTTGGGTGCAATTAGTTGGCTCTGACGGAATTTCTGTTTCTACCAAAACAAATTCAAAAGGTATTTATAATTTCGGGAAAAGCCAGGTATTACCTAATACAAATTATGATATTATTGTTTCTAAAGATGATTACTTTACTACAAAAGGAAGTGAAACAACAGTCGGTTTAGAACGAAGTAAAAATTTTGAACGGGATTTTATGTTACAACCCATTCCTGAAGAACCGATATTGCTTCCGGAGATTCTTTATGATTTGGCAAAATGGAATTTAAAACCACAGTATGAGGATTCGTTACAGGGACTTATTAAAACACTGGATGCTAACGAAACTATTACAATTGAGCTTGCATCACATACCGATGCAAGAGATACTGAAGAAAGAAATGATATTTTGTCGCAAAAACGTGCACAATCCGTTATTGATTATCTGATATTAAGAGGTATTGACCCCGACAGGTTAGTAGCAAAAGGTTATGGGGAAAGAACTCCGAGAAAATTGAAAAAAGAAATTACCCGCGACGGATTTACTTTTTCAAAAGGAACAAATCTGACAGAAGAATACATCGCATCATTAAGCACTGAAGCCGAAAAAGAAGCAGCACACCAATTAAACCGCCGTACTGAATTTTCGGTTTTAAATAAGGATTTTGTTCCTAAACCGAAAAATCTTGAAATAACATCAGAAGTTGAAATCCTGGTAAACCCCGAAGAAAACACTGTTAAATATACTGAAGACCCTAAAACAGGTGTAATACAGGCAAAATGTTTAATTAACGGATATTACATGCAATTTACCTATGATAAAGCTGTGCCGGCACAGATATCACTTAGATCTGCATTGATTTTATTGAATAAAGGAGCTATCAGTAAATCCGATTTTAAAGGAGATGTAACCAAAGTGCTGGCAGAAGGTTCAATTGCAAATAATGCCGTTTTTACAATCAAAGACTTAAGAATTGCAAGTAAAACCATTAACGACATTGATATAACCGTTAATCACAAACTTAAACAACCTCTCATATTGGGTAATGCTGTTTTATCAAAATTCGGCGATTACAGAATTAATGATCAACAGAAAGAAATTATTTTTAGATTTAAAGAATAAATAATTAGTATCTGTCCATAAAGTTGTTGTTTTTGCGTTATTGTTTGTGATTTAAGATTTGATATTAATTCTAAATTCTTAATTCTAAAATTTTATCAAAGAAGTGCTTTGTAGACAAAAACTAATTAAATACTTTATTTTAAGAAATGCCAGATAGTTCCCGATACAGCCAAAGAGGAGTTTCATCATCCAAACAGGATGTTCATAATGCTATAAAAAAAATTGATAAAGGCATTTTCCCAAAAGCTTTTTGTAAGATAATTCCTGATATTATTGCAGGTGACAAATCATATTGCAACATCATGCATGCCGATGGAGCAGGTACAAAATCTTCGCTTGCATATATTTACTGGAAAGAGACCCGTGACATTTCTGTATGGAAAGGAATTGCCCAGGATGCCATAGTGATGAATCTTGATGATTTATTGTGTGTTGGCGTTACTGACAACATACTGCTTTCATCTACTATCGGAAGGAACAAAAATTTAATTCCAGCCGAAGTTATATCCGAAATTATCAATGGTACCGAAGAATTTCTTGAAAGAATGAGAACTTTCGGAATAGGAATATATTCAACAGGTGGAGAGACTGCTGATGTTGGTGACCTTGTAAGAACAATCATTGTTGACTCAACAGTAACTGCCAGAATAAAACGTTCGCAAGTTATCTCAAATCATAAAATTCAGGACGGTGATGTTATTATCGGACTGGCATCATTCGGACAAGCGACTTATGAAAGTGAATATAACGGTGGAATGGGCAGTAACGGTTTAACTTCCGCCCGTCATGATGTTCTTAATAAAAATCTTGCAAAAAAATACCCTGAAAGTTATGATCATTCAATTCCTGAACATTTGATTTATTCAGGTAAATTAAATCTAACGGATAAAACTGAGATTGCCGGTGTTGATGTTGGCAAGCTGCTGCTTTCTCCAACCAGGACTTATGCACCGATCATTAAAATTATTTTGGGAAAATATCGCAAAAATATTCATGGGATGGTTCATTGCAGTGGTGGTGCACAAACCAAGGTGCTGAATTTTATCGAAAATCTTCATATTATTAAAGATAATCTGTTTCCAATTCCTTTGCTTTTCAGAATAATAAAAGAACAGTCGGATACATCCTGGCATGAAATGTATAAAGTTTTTAATATGGGTCACCGTATGGAAATTTATACTTCCGAAAACATCTCACAAAAGATTATCAATATTGCAAAAGAATTTAATGTTGAAGCAAAGATAATCGGCAGGTGCGAGAAATCCCCACAAAAATCACTTACCATAAAATCGGAGTTTGGTGAGTTTGATTATTAGTATCTGCGTTAATTTATAAATTTAATTTTTCTCCAGCAGTTCTTTTAGTTTATTTGAAGCCGTTTCCGGTCCTTCGTTTTTGTTTTTTATAATCTTTCCTTCCTTGTCTATCAGAACATAAAAAGGAATTCCGTGAATATTGTATTCTTTTTTCAGGATTTTGTACCAGTTTCCTTTACAAATCAAGTTAATGCCGGCTAATTTTTTCTCTTTGATGATTTTCTTCCATTTTTTTTCGGTAGAACTTAAGTAAATATTAACAAAAACAATTGGTTTATCCTCAAATTGCTTAATAAGTTTATTTTTATCGGGAATGCTTGATAGACATGGATTGCAGTATTCTGCCCAGAAATTCAAGTAGACAAGTTTGCCTTTAAAATCATTTAATGAATAAAATTTTCCGTTAGTATCACTTAAGTAAAAATCAGGTGCTTTATCGCCATCTTTAAGGAATATCATATCTTTTAATAAAGCAATAACATTGTTTTTTTTATCATCCCATCCTGATATCATATATTGATACAGCATTTTATCGGTAAACTGATCTTCCTGGCTCCGAATTAAAGAATCAATCAAGTAAAAACACAGTTCAGGGTTAGAACCGTATTTTATTACATCATTTTGAATATGATAATACATTGGCGAAATTATATAAGCTATAAACAGGTCTTTTGAATCAATTGTTAACTCTTTTCTTATATCTTTCATCATCTTAAAACGCAATGGAATTACTCTATCTGTCAATCCGTGTTTTCCGTCAAGTTCTTCTCTATATTTTTGAAGAAAATAAGAATCAAGAAATTCATAATATAAAAG
>JADFUO010000447.1 GCA_015222115.1 Bacteroidota bacterium
AATTTGACATTAAACCGGAACAACTCGGATTTGTAACTAATTGATTTACAATTATAACAATTTGACGTTAGTCGGAAGCTGAAGAAAGCCAACGACCGAAGTTCCCAAGATGGTAATTGCAGAAATAATGTTACAAGAAATAAGAAAACATCAACTATAATATGGAAATGATTAATCAGATTTATAAATGGTTAAATAGAAAATACCTTCAAAATTATATAATAAAGAATCCTTATATAGGAACTTTAATAATAGCCATATTTTGTTTTGGATTCTTAACCATATATAAGCCTCTTAGCACTCACGAAGCAAGAACTTTTAGTTATGAGGTAACCATGGCAATTTATTGTTTTATATCCGCGATACCGGTAATTGTGTCAGTTAAGGTTTTAAAAAGCATCAAATACTTTTCAAAAAGAGAGGATTGGACAATTTTAAAGGAGCTTATATCCATTACCCTTATTTTAATTGGAATGGGCGTAGCTATATACTTTATAGCCTTTTTTATAGAAATACCGGGCCAAAGGTGGAATATATCAACCTTCTTAGATTCGTGTAAATATGCCTTCTTAATTGGTATTATCCCATTTACATTTTTCGCGGCGATAAATTACCGCTATTTGTTAATTACAGGCTTTCAGTTAAATGAAGAAAACAATGCAATCGGAAATTCTGTAATTAAACCATCGGAAGTAATAATCCAAATAAGTTCTAAACTAAAAAAGGAGGAGCTAAGTTTTTATCCGAGTCAATTCATGTATGCTCTATCAGATGGAAATTACGTGGATTTCTATTTAAAGCAGAACAATCAAATAAAAAAAGAAACCATTCGCAATTCAATCAGCAGCATTGAGCAACAACTATCAGAAATTCCATACTTCTTTAGAACTCACCGGGCGTTTATTGTTAATTTGAAAATGGTTAGTAAAAAGCAAGGTAACACCTTAGGATATCGTTTAAAACTTGTCGGGACCGATTTTGAAATTCCTGTTTCGCGGCAGAAAACTCGAATTTTCGACAAACGGTTTAAACAATTTCATTAATTACCATTTTACTGTTCATCACAAAAATTTACCACTCGTAACACTTGTTATCCAAACATTTTACTTGTGTTTGCAATCGATAACAAATCCTTGTTATGTATCCCAATTCTTTGCAAGGCAATTTCATATTCCCTCAATTTGTACCCATAACATTTACAAATTTTATCAAAAACTGGAATTATGAAATTATTTTGGAATGGATTAGAAAGTAAAAAATGTATACTAATGGTTGTCGCAATTGTAATAAGTCTTTCCACATTGCATGCACAGCAGAAACAATTTATCAAAGGTGTATTAATTGACAAAAAAAGTAATCAGGCTGTTTCTTATGCAAACGTAGCCTTGTATGATGCAACAGACTCAACACTAATTACAGGAACAATTAGCAATTTTGATGGCGAATTTTACATGAGCCCTATTGTTAATGGAGGCTATAGTCTTATAATAAGTGTTATGGGATATGAATCTGTGACAAAAAAAATTGATGTAACAAATAAAAGTAACTGCAACATAGGTGTTATCCTTTTACAAGAGAGGGTTATAAACCTTGATGAAGCAGTGATAGTAGGTGAACGGATAAAGGCAAAGTCTGATGTAGATAAAACCACTTTCTATATAAACAAAAAAATGTGCGATGCTTCAAATACTGGTGCTGATATTTTAAAGCACATCCCCGGCATACAGGTAGATATAATGCAGAATATTTCACTGGAAGGGAGTCAGAATATAATTATTCTTGTGGAAGGAAAAGAGCGCGACAGAAACTTTATGAGTCAGTTAAATGCCAAACAAATCGACAAAGTGGAAGTTATAAGTACTCCCGATTCAAAGTACGATGCAAGTGTAACAGGTATAATAAATATCATTCTTAAAAAAGAGCGCGATTTCGGAGTAAACGGATACATTTATGCTGAAATACCTTCTTCAAAATCAGAAGTATATATTTTCCCTACTTACAGCCTAAATTATGATTTCAAAAAGTTTAATCTATACACTTCGTACAATGGCGAATTAAGCTATTTTGATATTCATGAAAGTCAGAACCGAAAATTCCGGGACAATACAGGAACAACTGAAATCATTTCGAATCAGTATGTAAAACAAAAAAACTGGTCGCATAGGTTTCATTATGGATTCGACTATTTTTTGAACAAAAAGAATCAATTTAATTTTTATGCTTTTTATAATCCCTATTCGCGTGAGCATGATGGCAATATGGAGATGCAAGTAACTGGTAGCAACGATGAATATTGGTTGACCCAAAAAGAAGATACTGATATTAACTATAGTGCCTTTTACTCACTGTATTACAAGCATATTTTTAATAAACCAGGCAGGGAAATTGCTTTTGATTTAAGTTACTACAATTTCAAGGCAGAAAACACAATAAACTACAATAACGAAAATATTGCATGTTATTCGAATAATCAGACAAACATTGTCAAACCTAAACAAAATTCAATAAGTATTAAAATTGATTATACCTCACCAATAACAAAAAAGCTAAAATTTAATACAGGAGTAAAAACGAAATTACAGGTGTTGCAAGACAGGCATTCGGACGAATTTAAATACGATGAGAACATATTTGCCGCCTATGGAACCTTCAATTATAATGTTGCCAAATTCAATTTGAGCATGGGCTTGCGTACCGAAAATTCAATGTCGGGCTTAAGCAATAGTTTCAATAATACTGTTGTTGCTCTACTGCCACATGCCGCAATTAACTACAAGCTTACCCCAAGGCAAAACTTAAAACTATCATACAGACGTTCAATTTCCCATCCGCATTTCTATCAATTAAATCCTTACACTTCTATCGACGACCCTTATACTGTGCGTAGTGGAAATCCAAATCTGAAACCGGAATTTCGGCACAACATAATCGTCGATTATTCAGTAAGGTTTGGTAATAATTATATCTCTTCGCGTTTGTTTTACAACAAAGTTGCCAATGCCATTAATAATCTTACCTTTATAAACGATACCAATGTTTTTGAAACACGGGTATACAATCTGGGTGATATTCACCAGTACGGCATTCAACTATCAGGAGCATTAAAGCTTCATAAAACTTTTGCCTTCAATCCGTATTTAAAGCTATTCAATATATATACTGAAAGGAATAACCTTGCCGGACAATACAATATTGAGAACAGGCATAAAATTGCATTTGAGTCAGGTTTCTCGGCTATTGTAACGTTCAAAAACGACATTACTGCTTCGATACTATTTCAGTATAAAAGCCCAAAAAATGATATCCAAAGCACCTCATTTAACGATGCGCTCTATTTTCTATCACTCGAAAAAACCTTTAAGCAGAAATTCAAAGTTGGGATTATTAGTGGTCTTCCATTTGCAAAATCATTTACTTATCAAGGAGCGGAAACCGAAGGGGTGGATTTTTACAGCCATTCAGAAGGAAACATAAACATGTCGTTTTTTCCTATATGGTTTAAAATCAAGTATCAATTTAATTCAGGTAAAATGGGTAATAAAATAAATCGTACCAAAGAAATAATTGAGGATATGCCAAAGAAGGGGTTTTAGCATTCACCAATCAATAAAAAACAGCCAGCATACAACACGCGGTAATAAATAATTTGGCAGTCAGGGGTTTGCGTAGCTCAATGCATTTATTTATGTTTACTGTAAATTGATACTGATGAGATATGAAATGCCAAACTATTCATACGTGTGCCGAGAAGCAGTAAACGGCAATAAATATTTACTGCATGCTGTAATTGAGATGGTGGAATTCTCCAACGGGA
>JADFUO010000448.1 GCA_015222115.1 Bacteroidota bacterium
GCTCTTTGTTGCTTGATTTTTTCAGGAATATTGTCTTTTAATAAATAAGCAGGAGTGTCCTCTTCGTGAGAATATGTAAAAACACCTAATCTGTCAAATTTTGATTCAATAATAAAATTTTTTAATTCTTTAAAATCCTGTTCTGTTTCGCCGGGATAACCAACAATTAGAGTTGTACGAATTGCCGAATCGGGAATTTTATTACGAATTGTATTAATCAATTTCAGGGTTTCTTCACCGGAAATACCACGCCGCATTGATTTAAGCAAACTGTTGCTTATGTGTTGCAAAGGAATATCAATATAATTGCAAATATTATCCTGTTCTTTCATTACATCCAAAACATCAATCGGAAATCCTGCAGGATAGGTATAATGCAGGCGTATCCAATCAATACCATTTATTTCAGAAAGTTTTCGCAGCAAATCAGCCAGCTTTCTTTTCTTATATAAATCAATGCCATAATATGTAAGGTCCTGGGCAATCAGAATTATTTCCTTAACTCCCTTCTCTGCTAATATTT
Source organism: Bacteroidota bacterium (assembly GCA_015222115.1). Taxonomy (GTDB): domain Bacteria; phylum Bacteroidota; class Bacteroidia; order Bacteroidales; family JADFUO01; genus JADFUO01. The sequence continues at coordinate 524 of JADFUO010000448.1, forward strand.
TTGCTTCATCAATAATTAAATTAACCGGCTTTGAAACATATTTTCCGCGAATCAATGGTATGGCACAAAATGAACATTGCCGACTACAACCTTCAGCTATCTTCAGATAAGCATAATGAGGCGGAGTAGTTAAATACCTGTTATTTACTAAAGTTTTATTATAATTACCTCCAAGGTCTTTTACAATTTCAGGTAATTCGTTAACGCCATAAATTCCGTCTATTTTTTTAATTTCTTTTTTCAGCTCATTTTTGTATCGTTGCGAAAGGCAACCCATTACAAATATTTTTTCAATCAGTCCTGCTTTTTTAGCTTCAATATATTGTAAGATAGTATCAATTGATTCCTGCTTTGCATCATTTATAAATCCGCAGGTATTAATAACAATAACATTTGAATTATTATCCGATTCGTGGAATGCAGTAATATTATTTGCCTTTAATTGCCCCAGCAATAACTCAGAGTCAACAAGGTTTTTGGAGCAACCGAGTGTGATGATGTTGATATTTGGTTTTGATGTTTTATTCAAAAGAAGCCATAATTAGTGTGTGTTTATAAACTTACATAATCTTCTAATAAAAATAACAAATACTAATTTAGTCTGTCTATAAAGTCACGTTCTAACAATTTAAGATTTTAGAATTCAGATTTAAAATTTAAAATTTTGCTGATTATCAGTAGATTAAAAAAAATAAAAATCTAAAATCATAAATCTAAAATCTAAAATTTTATCAACATAATTGACTTTATGGACGAACTAATTAAATAACGAATCCACAAACTCATACCTGTTAAATAATTGCAAATCTTCCATCCTCTCTCCTATTCCGATATATTTTACAGGGATTTTAAACTGGTCGGAAATACCTATAACTACACCACCCTTTGCTGTTCCGTCTAATTTTGTGAGTGCAATAGCATTTGCTTCGGTGGCTGCCGTAAACTGCTTTGCCTGTTCAATAGCATTTTGCCCGGTTGAAGCGTCAAGTATCAGAAGAATTTCGTGTGGAGCTTCAGGAATAACCTTTTTCATAACTTTTTTTATCTTGGTAAGCTCATTCATCAGGTTAACTTTATTATGTAATCTTCCTGCCGTATCAATAATCACAACATCGGCTTTATTTGCAACTGCTGATTTTAAAGTATCATAAGCTACTGAAGCAGGGTCAGCACCCATTCCCTGAGAAATCATTGGAACATCAACCCGTTTTGCCCAAATTGTAAGCTGGTCAACAGCCGCCGCTCTGAAAGTATCTGAAGCACCTAATAAAACCGATTTGCCTGCTTTTTTGAAATTATAAGCCAGTTTGCCAATTGTAGTTGTTTTGCCAACTCCATTAACCCCAACAACCATTATCACATAAGGCACATCCATTTTTGGTAAATTATAATCAACAGTGTCGTCAATATTATTCTCCTGAAGCAAGCCTGCAATCTCTTCTTTAAGAATTGTGTTTAATTCGGATGTTCCCAAATATCTATCTCTGGCTACCCTTTTTTCAATACGTTCAATAATTTTAAGCGTAGTGCTGACACCAACATCCGATGTTACTAAAATCTCTTCAAGATCATCTAAAACTTCTTCGTCAACTTTTGATTTACCGACAATAGCTTTTGATATCTTTGAAAACACATTCTTTTTTGTTTTTTCCAGACCTTTATCAAGATTTTCCTTTTTTTCTTTTGAGAATATAGAAAAAACTCCCATGATTTATTGTTTTGATTTAAATATTTATGACTTCAGTATAAAAACATAAAAAAAGCTTCTTCCCTAAACAGGAAAAAGCCTTTTTATATTCTTAAATAATAAAATCCTATTTTTTTGATAAAAATTCTTTTACCTGATCATTAGGAACAATTTTTTCTTTAAATGTGTATGCACCTGTTTTTTGTGATTTTACCATTCTGATAACTCTTGCAAAATCCTTACCGGATGTTTGTAAAGTTGCAACTACTTTCTTAGCCATAATTAAAATTATTTAATTTCTTTATGAATAGTCATTTTTTTCAAAATAGGGTTGTACTTTTTAAGTTCCAGTCTTTCAGGGGTATTTTTTTTACTTTTAGTTGTAATATATCTTGATGTTCCCGGAAGACCACTTTTTTTATGTTCCGTACACTCCAGAATTACTTGTATTCTTGCGTCTTTAGTCCTTTTAGCCATTTTTTTCTACTTTAAAATTTCGGAGTGCAAAAATATTAACTTTCAAATTAATATCCTAATAAAGTTAGAAATATTTAGTAATATTTTATTTTGAGATAATATAAAAAGATACGTTCGGATGAGCTGAGCAATTACGAATCAGTATTTATTACAGACACTTCACCAAAAGTCCTTCCTTCCTGTTTCAAATATCGGAGAAACTGAATTTAATGTCAATAATAAAATTTTGCATGAAATTATGGAAGTTTTTGATGATATGATTAAAGAATATAGTAGAAATTGATGGAGATTTGATGGATACCTCGTCTACGCTCGGTATGACATCTATGGTGGTCACCCTGAGCGGAGACGAAGGGTGCTTCAGCTAAGTTTATCTTGAGCCTTTCGGCAAACTCAAGATAGAATCTGTTGAAAGATGAGAGGAGACAAAGGATCACTAATCTAATCTTCCAAAATCCTTCCCATAGTGCCTGACACAACTTTTAATTCAAAAGTTTTTGCAGGAGGAACATTTTCTTCAAACTTCCTGTAGTAAATCAGAACCAGTGTGGTTTGACCGGCAGCAATAGTCTGGAAATTGAATGTATATTTTCCACCTGACCCGATTTTATCATCAATGGGTTCAAATTCGGCTTTACCTACTTGTTTTATAATTGTTGAGTCATACGACAGCACATTCCAGATATAGCCGGTAGAAGGATTACCGACCAGTTCTATTTCAAACGGATCATAAATTCCAAGGTTTATTGTTCTTCCATTATCTTCCTCTGTAAAAGGTTTGGTGCATGATGTAAGAAATATGCTGAAAAGCAGCACAAAAACAAAAATTTCAATTTTGCGGTTCATGTTACTAATTTTTTAATTATTTATTTTTTTCAAAGTTAAAAAAAATTGACTTTATAACAATTATTTATTATGTTTGTATTGTTATAATTAACAATTTTATAAAAAACTTAAATAAGAAGGTTATAATGAAAACAAAAATTTATGCATTAATATTTGTTTGTTTGGGTATTTTAATTTCAAATTATAACAAAGCACAGAATATAATAGGTATTAGCAGAAAAGATGTCGAAAAATATAATCTAAATTTAAACGATTTAGAAATAGAAAAAAATTTGAAAAAA
>JADFUO010000449.1 GCA_015222115.1 Bacteroidota bacterium
AGAAAAGCCGAAGAAAGAGGTATTAGAGTTACAGGTTCCGAATTGGTTGGATTAATTCCTTTGCAAGCTATGCTGGATGCAGGAAAGTATTTTCTAAGAAAACAAAGACGTTCGGTTGGTGTTTCTGAAAAAGAATTACTTAAGATAGCAGTAAAATCTATGGGCCTGGATGACCTGAAACCATTCAATCCGAAAGAAAAGATAATTGAATATATGCTTGATAATGACGATAAGAAAAAGCTCATTGACATGTCACTGACTGATTTTGCTGATGAGACTGCTTCGGAATCACCTGCACCGGGAGGTGGTTCAATTTCTGCTTATGTAGGTTCGTTAGGGGTTTCATTAGCAACTATGGTTGCAAATCTTTCATCTCATAAACGCGGCTGGGATAACAGATGGGAGGAGTTTTCAGACTGGGCTGAAAAAGGTCAGAAAATCAAAGATGAATTATTACATCTTGTTGATGAAGATACAAATGCCTTTAATAAAATCATGGAAACATTCGGTTTGCCGAAAGGCAGTGATGAGGAAAAAGCAGCCCGGCAGGAAGCCATTCAGGAAGCATCAAAATATGCCATTGAAATTCCGTTTAAAGTAATGCATAAAGCTTATGAATCAATGGAAATCATTAAAGCTATGGCAGAAATTGGAAATCCTAATTCTGTTTCCGATGCAGGTGTCGGTGCACTTTGTGCCAGAACAGCCGTGATGGGTGCATATTTAAATGTTAAAATCAATGCTTCGGGTGTGGATGACAGTGATTTTGTTAATGAAAAATTATCAAAAGGATTGGAGATTGAAGAAAAGGCCAAAGAGCTTGAAGCTGAGATTTTAAAGATTGTGAATGAGAAAATAACCTAACAGGTCGGGTAAAGACCTTTTAGGTTAGGTTAATTCTTCTTCCAGCATGGTTTTTAGTTTAGCTGGTTGGAGACTCCTTAAAATTTCACCTTCTTTGCTAAGAGCTATTTTGCCTGTTTGCTCTGAAATAATTATTGCAATTGCATCCGATTGTTCGGTAATTCCAATAGCTGCCCTGTGCCTTAATCCCATCCTCTTTGGGGTTTTGGGGCTAATGGAAACAGGAAGAATACAGCCGGCAGCTTTAATACGGTTATCAGCAATTATCATTGCTCCATCGTGTAAAGGGCTGTTTTTGTAAAAAATATTTTCAATTAATTGTGAAGAAATTTTTGCATCAATAATTTCCCCGGTTTCAATATACTGCCTTAGCTCATTTCTTTGTGCAATGACAATTAATGCGCCTTCTTTTGAATCAGCCATTCTTTGGCATGCTAAAATTATCTGATCAATATCAATGGGATTTTGAAAATTAAGATTCCAGAATAAGAATTTTTTTCGTTTTTTTCTGATGAAACCAGGTGTGCCTAATGCTAATAAAAACTTCCTTATTTCGGGCTGAAAAATTACAATTAATGCAATAAATCCAACACTTATAAAAGCTCCCAAAATTTCACTTAAAAGATCCATTTCCAAAGCTTTTACAATTCTCCATATCAGGAATATTGCAACTATCCCGAAAAAGATATTAATGGCAACAGTGCCTTTCAGAAGATTATATAATACATATAAAAGGGCGGCAACAAGCAGGAGATCAATAATATCAAGAAGGCGAATGCCAATAAATCCAGTAATTAATAATTCTATCAAAATATTACTAATTTGTTTTATAATTAAGTTTTCTAACTATTCTGTTTATAATATTTGCAAATTTAGTATAATTAATCAGATTCATTAAGTTCAGATACAATTTTTATTACCTCAACAGCTTCTTTAACATCGTGAACTCTTAGAATATCGGCTCCTTTTAGCAAGGCAATTGTATTTAAAACAGTTGTTCCGTTAAGTGCATTTTCAGGTTTAATTTTTAAAACTTTGTTTATCATAGATTTTCGTGATAAACCCACAAGTATTGGCAGACCAAAACTTTTAAATGAATCAAGATTATTTAAAATTTCATAGTTATGTTCAACTGTTTTTCCAAAGCCAAAGCCAGGATCAATTATTATATTGTTTACTCCAATTGTTTTTAATTCTTCAATTTTCTTGAAGAAAAAATCTTTGATTTCTTTAACTACATTTTTGTATGTTGGATTCACCTGCATGTTTTGGGGAGTTCCTTTAATATGCATCATTATATAAGGAACTTTAAGTTTGGCAATGGTTTCAAACATCCTGTCATCAAAATTTCCTCCTGAAATGTCATTAATAATGTCAGCGCCGTTATTAATGACAATTTCGACTATTGACGACCTGTATGTATCAATAGAAATTATTGCATCAGAAAAATATTTTCTTATGATTTTTAATACTGGTAATAACCTTGCAATTTCATTTTCTTCAGACACTTTATCGGCACCTGGTCTCGTTGAAACTGCTCCAATGTCAATAATTGCTGCACCTTCCGATAACATTTTTTCACATTGAATAAGAATATCTTTTTGGGTTTTATACTTTCCACCATCATAAAATGAATCGGATGTGATATTTAAAATTCCCATCACAGCAGGCTTTTCAAGATTTAATATTTTACCGTTATAATTCAATGTGTGATTTGATGAAAAAGATGTATTTTTATCGGGTGAAATATTTTTGTATAACCCTTCGTTTAATTTTTTGCTAAAATAATAAATCTATGAATAACAATACTTCAGAACAATTTGATTTAGCAATTAAATTGTGTAAAGAAATATTCCTGACTAAAATGAAAGATTATGGAACTGCCTGGAGAATTCTAAGAACCAGTTCTTTAACAGATCAGATTTATATTAAGGCAAATCGTATCAGGAGTATTGATAGCAAAGGAGCCCAAAAAATCAATGAAGGAATAAAACCCGAATTCATCGGTATTGTTAATTATTCCGTTATGGCACTGATTCAGCTTGAACTTGGATGTGATAATAAGCTTGATTTAAGTTCTGATGAGGTTGAGGAACTTTATGATAAATATGTGAAATTAGCCAAAAATCTAATGCAGGATAAAAACCATGATTATGGCGAAGCATGGCGGAATATGAGAGTAAGCTCACTTACAGATATTATTTTAATGAAATTACTGAGAATTAAACAAATTGAAGATAACAAAGGAGAAACGTTTATATCGGAAGGGGTTGATGCAAATTATTTTGACATAATTAATTATTCGGTGTTCGCACTGATAAAATTGATGGAAATTAATAATTCCTTTGGCAGACGTAACTCATAACAATAGTCATCCTGAGCCTTTCGACAAGCTCAAGATAAACTCTGCCGAAGGGCGTAACTCGTAAATATACTTTTTTGGTTTTGCCAAGCCCGGTTTAATACAAAATATTATTAACAGCTTGGTAAATTAAAATAATAATAAATTATTTATATGATTTTTTTAAGAACATTCAGCAGAATCTTTTTAGGACTGGTATTTATTTTTTCCGGTTTTGTTAAAGGTATTGACCCTCTGGGAACTGCTTATAGAATTGAAGATTATTTTATAGCTTATGGAACCGAATGGGCTTTACCTTTTGCTTTATTTTTATCAATTTTTCTTTGTACACTTGAATTTATTCTCGGAGTTACGCTCGTATTTAATATTAAATTGAAACAAATCTCTTGGATACTTTTTCTTGTAATGGTATTTTTTATAATACTTACTTTATATGATGCAATTTATAATCCTGTCCCTGATTGCGGTTGCTTCGGCGATGCTATAAAACTATCAAACTGGGCAACTTTCTATAAAAATGTTTTTCTGATAATATTTGTTTCAATTGTGTTTTTCAACAAGAAGAAAATCAAAAGTTCTTTATCTGGATTTTATGGATTCTCAATTATTTTGATTGCAACGATTTTATTTTCTTGGTTCTCGGTTTATTCATACAATCATTTACCATCAATTGATTTCAGGGACTGGAAGCTAGGAAAAAATATGGAACCGGAAAATAATGCAGTTGAAAAAGTTTATCTAGCTTATAAAAACAAAAAAACAGGTAAAGTTAAAGAATACCTTTCGCCTGATTACCCGTGGAATGATTCGGTTTGGATGTCGGAATGGGAGTTTGTTGACCAAAGGATTGATGATTCGGAAACGGTTAAACATCACGAGTTAAAAATTGAAGATGAATTTGGTGAAGATTATACTGATAATTTTATTAAAAACCCGGAATTTCAATTCATTATAGTTGCATGGAATCTTGACGAAACAAATAAAAAAGCTTTCAACAAGATAAATGAATATTATAAAAATACTGAAAATGACGGGCATACCTTAGTCGTTTTAACAAGCGACCTACCTGAAGATATTAAACGATTTGCTGAAGATGTAGGTGCTGATTACGAATTTTATAATGCTGATGATGTTGTTTTAAAAGCAATGGTTAGAGCAAACCCGGGCTTAATATTAATGAAAAATGGAGTTGTGCTGGGTAAATGGCATTTCAACGACTTTCCGGAATATATTGAATTAAAGGAAAAATATTTTGATTAATGAATTATTATAAAGTCGGCAATCGGCAGTTGGCAATTGATAGTCAACAGTAGATAAAAATATATTACTTTTATTAATAAAATTAATTGTTTAAAAAATGGCTAAAGGATTTAGAGATTTAACAGTATATAATAAAACTAATTGAAAAATCGGAGGAAGTTGGAAGACCGTTAAATCATATGATAGAAAATCCAGAAAAATATTCATAATTAGCCAGAATAATTTTAAAAAAATTGCTGACTGCCGACTGCTGACTGCCGACTTTTTTAAAATAATTTGTTTGGTTCTTGTTATCCGGATTAGGCAAATATAGTGTTAAAATTCAGAAATAATCTGTATGTTACAATTCATTCTAAAACGGCTATTCTATGGCTTCCTTGTTTTGTTAGGAGTAATTACGGTTGTTTTCCTGCTTTTTAATGTTTTACCAGGCGACCCTGCCAGAATGATGCTTGGACAAAGAGCAGACATAACTTCAGTTGAAGCAATCAATAAGGACCTTGGACTTGATAAACCGCTAACAACACAATATCTGAGTTTCCTGAATGACCTTTCCCCGGTATCTGTTCATAATAAATCCGATAAAGAAAATTACTGGTATCTCGACAGTACAAAATATTCATACGTAAAGCTGATTTCATTATCAAAAAATAAAGTTATTGTTTTAAAAAAACCTTACCTCCGGCGTTCCTATCAAAGTAAAAGAAAAGTTTCTGAGATACTTTCCGAAGCATTCCCTAAAACAATTTTATTAGCAATGGTATCAATAATTTTTGCAATGGTTTTTGGCGTGATTATCGGAATTATCTGTGCAATAAAAAAGAATAAAATAATAGATAAGGTTGCTCTGGTTTTTTCGGTTTTAGGAATGTCATTACCTTCATTTTTTGCTGCCATCCTTAATGCATGGATATTTGCTTTTGTACTTGCTGAATTTACCGGATTGAATATGTTTGGAAGCTTATACTCTGTTGATGATTTCGGTGAGGGTGAACATTTGGATTTAAAAAACCTGATACTGCCGGCAATTACACTGGGTATCCGTCCTTTGGCTATTATAGTGGAA
>JADFUO010000450.1 GCA_015222115.1 Bacteroidota bacterium
CTGTCTGCGCCTGCCTGTGCGTATCCGCACGCAGACAGGTGCATCGCACAGGCAGGTCGACAAATCGGTAATTCGGGGCGAGAAGCTAACAACAGCTAATATTCGCTAATTGGCAAATAAGTTTAGTACGCGTCCCATAGAGCGCATAACTCCATTATTCTTCTGGTAAATCTATTTTGATACCCAATAATTTTTCGGAATGCGATTCATCCGTAAGCGTTAATACTGTGTTTTGGGTAATTAGATTTTTATATTCTTCATCAGTTATATGTTTTTTAATTTCATCAAGTTGATTTTGATTTACTGTTGCAATATACTGCTTATCTACGCCTGCAAACTTTTGATAAACGGTTTTAAACATATCTGTCTTTTGCCTTTCATCAGTACCGTCAAAAAGCCTGCTATCATGAAAAATAAAGTTGATCTTATGGTTGCGGCCTTTAAATAATATTGTTAAATCATAACAGAATATTTTAACATTATTGATGCCGTCCGAAGCATCAGATTCGATTTTAGCATCAATAATAAAACGCAATTGATTATCCCCGTCATTATTAGCGATGGTGAGACCCGCAACACTATCAGGATAGAATATTTTTGCGAGACTTCTAAAATAGTTTCGCAACTCTACAGTGTCAGATTTGATTTCTTTTAAATAGTTATCAGTGAGCTCGGTGAGCTCCAAAAGATTTTTTTCAGCCTGTCTCTCTTTCGTTTTGTATTCTGATTGAAGCTCCTGATACTTTTTAAGACTGTCGTGCTCTGCTTTTAATTCAGCGCTTTTATTGCTGAGGCTAACAAAAAGATCAAGAGCCTGATGTTCTCCTAGGTACTTCATTAATTTATCAAGCTCTTTCTGCAATCTTTCCACGCCAGTCTTTTTATTCTGCTGTTCCAATTTCAGTTTGTTTTGCTGTTCAAGTAGCCTTCTTTTACGGTTAGAAATTAACTTTTCATAAAAGTTTTCCAGATCGTCTAACGTCTTGCTCATATTTTCAGGAAAATGAATTTTTGATTCACTATAGACAGTTTTAATATTCTCTTTATTCATGTCAGGGGAAAATTTAAGAGTTTTACTAATACTCTCTATATTGTTTTGTAGCATTATAACACTATTGTTTAATGTAAATAGCTCCTTTTCCACCTTGTCTGCCTCAAGCTGAATTTCATTATAATCCTCTGCTACTTTGAAATTACTTAAATCATCATCAAGCTGTTTTATTCTCTCTTCAAGATCAACAAGAGTCAAGTCAACATCTTTATTTCCAGTAAAAAAATCTCTTAATAAAGAATCTTTTTTAAAATTCTTTTCTAACCTTTTTATCCGATCCTGTTCTTTTCTGATATTATACTTCTTTTGTGCGAGAACAACATCAAGTCCCAGCAAAAAAACATTGTAAAGTAAGGCCTGATAATCACCACCGGTTTTTCCAGGTTTATTATACGCAACATATGATTCTTTTTTCGTTCTTATAAAAAAAGGGATTAGAGAACGGAAGGATAAAAAAGAAATATTATTGGGAATATCAAAACATAATGTATTCATCTTCTTGTTAAATTTAGATATAGGCAATTCTTCATTATTCAAAAATATTATTTTAGGTTCATCCGTTAACCTTCTGACTGTATATTTATTACGGCCTATTTCAAAATCAACAAAAAACTCCCAACCAAATAACTTCTCACAGAATATTTCATAACTTTTCACACTCGCTCCGAGACAAAAATGAATAATACGCACTAGTAAAGATTTGCCAACGCCATTATAGGTCTTTCCTTTTTCGCTCGCTTCCGGATTTTTCTGTTTTGCCACAACAAAGCTAAGTCCTGTCCGATTGAATTTAACAGTCCTGAAACTTGCCTTATTGGAGTAAACTTTTATTAACTGCATTTTATTATCACTCCATTTTGTTCATTAACGACGCCTATTGAATGAAGAAAAACTATTGTCAGTAATAGATTGTCAAAACTTTGTTTTCCGAAATATAGTTTGTTTTTATAATCAACCTGATATTGGCCCCATAAGTCGTCAACAGATTGCGGGGATTCAATTTGAGTCAAAATATAACAGCCAAAACCGAGCAAAGATTCTGAAAAACTGGTATGCTTTGTTGGAATTATCATTTCGATCCTTTCCCCTGCGGTTCTTCAAAAATGTCACAGGTTTCAAAATATTTTGACATTATGACAATAACCGAGGTCTGATACATTTGCTCCGCTTTTGGGCTTGCGTAATTTACTGTAGCCAAAAACAAGTCGTCTCCATTATTTTTATTTTTTTCCTGAGAAAAAATCTCATTCATTTTGTCCCGTAAAGAGTCAGCAAGAAAGTCACTATTGTTCGACAAATATTCATTTAGAGAGTGTAACTGAAAGTAACCGTTATTAAGCAAGTTGGCTACTGGTTCTGACAAATTGTTGAATTTTATCTTTTCATACCAATCCGGTAAAACTATCTTAGAATTTTCTCCTATGTTCAAAGGTAATTGCATTATATACCCAATGACTTCATTTAGGATTGAATAGTCTAATTGTTTAATAGCAGCAGGATCCGGAATATTTCCGGTTATTAAAAATATTTGGTCATAGTCGAGCTTAAAAAGAATATTCTCTAAATCTTTTGCTGTTAAAAATCCGGTGTCATTCAGATGATGCTTTTCTTTTATCTCCTGAATTGTTTGCTCGCAATCAGCATTTACACCTTTGTATTTATCATTAACAACAAAGTAAAATTCATTTACAGGATTCCAGTGAGACTTTAAACCGTCAAAATCTGTTTTCAACTTGTTGACTGCATCTGTATAAGACTTCCGAATATCTTCAGGAGCGTATACTTGATAAAATATACCCTTAGTTTTTATGTACCCATCATTCTTTCTATCACCGATGTTTCCCCATGGTTTTATAGACCGAAAATCTGCTTCAGCATAATTCATAATTGCAGTAAAAATATCTTCAAATACCTGCCCGTCAGCCTTTAAAATTTTATTTTGGAATAGTTGCCTGGTAAGAGTTTTTTCTTGAATATTCATCCGATTTCGTCCCCATATATTTTATTTTTAATTTCCTGACCCCTCTGTTTTTCTTTATTCGACTCTGCCTGAATTCACAAATCAGCAAACTCTTCGATTATATCGAAAATTTCAGGTAAATACATTCCCTGCCCTGTATCAAGCCCCTCTCTAATCGCAAG
>JADFUO010000451.1 GCA_015222115.1 Bacteroidota bacterium
CCTTCCATAGTGATAATCCTGATATTGCAGTGGAATATACGAAGTTTTTGGTCATTTCTATTATCGGCCTGGGAATCAATAATCTAATATTGTGGCTGATTGTTTCCAGACTGAAATGGAATTTCTACGTTTCAAAACTTTTTGCCATAGGGGTGGTCACATTTTGGAACTTCCTTGCGAATTATTTTATCACATTCGAGCAGACCATATAAAAAAAGCTCCCGTATGGGAGCTTTTTTCTCTGTGTTTTTCTATTCTGCAATAACTTCGAATTTAAGTTCCACACTTATATCTTTATGTAAATTCACTGTCGCTGTGTATGTTCCAAGCTCTTTTATAGATTCGCCGTCAACATGAATTATCTTTTTGTCGATATCCATTTTGTGTTGTTCTTTTAATGCGGCAGCTATTTGCAGTACATTGACCGAGCCAAAGATTTTGCCTGAAGTGCCAGCTTTAGCACCAATTTTGAGTTCAATATTTTCAAGTGCTTTTGCAATGGTTTCTGCTTCTTTTATGATCTTTTCTTCTTTAAATGTTTTTTGTTTTGTAACTTCAGAAAGGATCTTTTTATTTGTTTTTGTGGCAAGAATAGCCATCCCTTTGGGGATCAGGTAATTTCTTGCATAACCATCTTTAACATTTATGAGATCATTTTTGTATCCCAGATTAGGTATATCTTGTTTTAAGATTATTTCCATCGTTATTCCTCCTTATTTTAAAAGATCAGCAACATAAGGCATTAATGCAAGGTGTCTGGCACGTTTGACGGCCTGTGCCACCTTCTTCTGATATTTTGTCGAAGTACCTGTGATTCTTCGTGGTAATACTTTCCCCTGTTCATTAACGAACTTTAAAAGGAAATTAGCATCCTTATAATCGATGTATTTAATGCCACTCTTTTTAAAGCGGCAATATTTCTTCTTTTTGGTGTCAACCGCGATGGGGGTCAGATATTTAATTTCTGAAGTTTTTCCTATCATTTCTCCTGATTTTAATAATTTTAATTAAGCTTGTTCTTCCTTTTTTTCTTTTACCTTCTGGCGTTTCTTTTCATTATAGGCAATCGCGTGTTTGTCCAATTTGACAGTGAGGAAACGTAAGATGCGTTCATCACGCTTGAAGATCACTTCAATGTCATTTATCAAATCACCTTCAGCTCTGAATTCAAACAAGTGATAAAAACCTGTTGATTTTTTCTGGATAGGATAGGCAAGCTTTTTCAATCCCCAATTATCCTCAAAAACAATTTCTGCTCCTTTATCCTTCAGAATTTTTCTGAATTTATCAACCGTTTCCTTCATCTGTTCATCAGACAAAACGGGAGTCATAATGAAAACGGTTTCATACTGGTTTAACATTTTTTTATTATTTAATTAATACTGTTTTTAAAATGGAGTGCAAATGTAGATATATTTTTTTATTTAATCAACCAACGACAGTTGATTTTATATTTTTACCCCCGTTATAGGCCTTACCAAAGACTAAGGCTGGTTTATTAGATTCTGTTTCGGATCAATTCCTTGCAAATAAACATAGCTGCATTGCCGTCACCAAAAATAGGAGGGAAGTGCAGATTTTTCCGGTTGGTTAGCTCTTTGTAAGCCCCGGTAATATTTTTTTTATTTGCATCGGCAACAATTGCTGTGCGATTTTCAACAATCTCCTTCCACTCGGTTTCTGATCTTAAGATTATACAGGGCTTCTGAAAAAAGTATGCTTCTTTCTGCACCCCTCCCGAATCAGTCATGATCAGGCTGGAATTTTTTTCGAGGATGATCATATCAAGAAAAGATACCGGCTTAATAATATTTATATTAGGGTGATTAATAATCGAGTCGTATAATTTACCGGATAAATTTTGCCTGAGGATCTTGGTTGTTCTTGGATGAAGTGGTAAAATTATGGGTATATCATGCTCTCCGGCAATATTATAAATACTGTTGAATAAAGCATTTAATCTTACCGGGTCATCCGTGTTATTGTCTCTGTGGATGGTGCATAATACATAATTCAGGGGTTTAACATGAAGGATTCGTAGTATCTTTGATCTTTTTTCTGCTTTACCGGAGAAAAACATAGTATTGTCGAACATAACATCACCACAATGATAAATCCTGGGATTATCAATGGTAAAAGGCGATTTAGTATCCTTGTTAAACCCTTCACTTATCAGGTTGTTGTAACCGGTTTTTGTGGGAGAGAATAACAGGGTTGACACGTGGTCGCAGGTTATGCGGTTAATTTCTTCAGGCATATTTTTGTTGTGAGAACGTAATCCGGCTTCAATATGAACCACCGGAACATGAAGCTTGGCACCGGCAACAGCACCTGCCAGGGTTGAATTTGTATCTCCATATAGTATTAAGTAATCTGGTTTTTCTTTCAGCAGGATATCCTCTATCCCAATGATCATCTGTGCTGTTTGCTTTCCGTGGCTGTCGGAACCAACATGAAGATTATAGTCTGGTTCGGGAATTTCCATTTCTTTAAAAAAAACCCGGGACATATTATTGTCATAATGCTGACCAGTATGCAAGATAACCTCATTGATCGTATCAGCGAAATGATCTCTGATAGCCCTGCTTAATGCAGCTGCCTTGATGATCTGTGGCCGGGCACCGATGATTGTAAGAAGTTTTAACATTTAGGCTCTTTTGTTAAGCAAATTAATAATTAATAATGAATAATTGTAACTATTCAGTGCCTTAAGTTTGGTTTTTATAAAGTGCCTAAACTTTAGTTCACTTTAAGCACTGATTAATTACGAATAATTAATAAAATTTATTGTTTTGTTTTTTAGCCCGAATAATTCACAAACTTAAAGGTTGGTGTCTGTGAATTATTCTGACGACAAAGAAAAGCTAATATTTTAATGCACTTCGTTTTTAAAATATAATTTTTTCTAAGTCGGGGTTAACCTGCATTATATGAGTACTTTACAAAAACTTGTGAATAATGCAGGTTAATTTTTATCGATTTACTATTTACTACAAGATGTTTTCATCAGCAAAACTGAAATACTGATTTTCTCCGATGATGATGTGATCAATGACCTGGATATCCAAGTGATCCCCGGCATCCTTAAGTTTGTGGGTTAGTTTAATATCTGATTCGCTGGGCTGAACATTACCTGAAGGGTGATTATGACAAAGGACGATGGAGGATGCATTGTTCTCAATGGCTATCTTGAAAATTTTTCTTGGATCAGCCACTGTTCCTGATATTCCACCTTCACTAATGTTGAAATTTTGCAATACTTTATTTGCCCTGTTTAAAAGCATAATCCAGAATTCTTCATATTGTGCGTCTCCGATATGACTTTTCAGAATGTCGAATGCATCCTTGCTGCATGTGATTTTTATTCTGGAAAGAACCGTTGCACTGCGTCTCCGGTTGGCCAGCTCAAGTGCTGCTATGATAACAATGGCTTTTGCTTTTCCTATTCCATTGAATTTGATGAGATCCGTAACTGATATCTTTGAAAGTTCGTTCAGGTTATCGTGATGAGTTTTAAGGATCTTTTTAGCCAGGTCAACGGCCGTTTCATTTTTGCTTCCGGTGCCAATCAGTATGGCTATCAATTCAGCATTACTAAGGTTTTTTTTACCCTTGTTGAGCAGTTTTTCACGGGGCCGGTCTTCTTCTGCCCATTGTTTGATACTAATGAATTCATTGTAATTTTTCATATCAGGGAATAAATTAATGTTCTAAGTATTTATTCCCAAAAAGCAAAAAAGTCTCCCTAAAATAGAGAGACTTTTATATATTTTTATGATAAATATTTTACATTGTTTCCAATTGCCTTGTAATCTTGGATTTCAGGTTGGCAGCTTTATTTTTATGGATAATCGATTTTTTGGCAAGTTTATCAATTATGGAAACCAGCTTGGGTAACATTTCTTCTGCTTCCTTCTTATTGGTCATCGCCCTGAACTTACCGATCGCATTACGCATGGTTTTAGCATGGTAACGGTTGCTTACCCTTCTTTTTTCATTTGCCCTTATCCTTTTTATTGCTGATTTATGATTTGCCATGAATATACAATTTAATTTACCTTTTTGTCTAAAACTAGATTTTTCAGGGGTGCAAAGTTAAATAATTTTCGGGAATAAAAGAATACTGAATAAAATAATGCCACAGAAGTTAAAAACAAACTATCAAGCAACAACAGGATTATTTGTAATAAATAATATTGCCATGATTAATAACAATATTGTTGAGGTTGGGTAAGATATGATTAACATTATCTACATTTAACAGATCCTGAAAATCATTTATTTCCATTCCCGGAATAATTTCAGGGATATCAATTTTATCTTTTTGAATAATGCTAACCAGAATCCCTGTTATATCAGTATTAATTCCACTTTGAAGAATGCCGCTGGAAGGAAACATATTAAATAAATTACTTATTGCAATTTCCATGGATTGATTATTATTACCAGAAGCAATATCGATAAAAGAAGGATCCGAAAAAATATACAAGCCGAAATTATTTACATAGGCCATTTTACAGATTGCCCGTCCTAACTCATCTTCCATTTTTTTAATTTGTTGTTTGGTTGAGTCTGTGAGACGTGTTATGATAAGGGTTCTATAATTATTCCCGGATTGTAATGAATGATAATTGAAATAATTGCCATTTGTCAGGGTAGAATCATTACTGAAAGCAATATTTGGATAATCAGGATTTGTAACAAGCTTGTTATCAAAAGTAAGTTGGTGCTGAGGAGTAATATCCTGTTTATCAATGTCAGAGGCATCAGGATTATTGGCATTGCTGATTTGATTTATTAAGGTGTAATTCTGTTTCCCCATTTTATTTAACAGAATTGAATCACCTTGACAGAATGAAGATAAAAAGAATACTAATGTCATGAATATGGTAAAAATGGATCTCATAAATAAATGTTTGTGATCTGGCAATTTTACTGACTCAATATTCTACTTTTATTGAGCTTGTTTCTTAACCCGATTAATTCATAAACTTAAAAGACAGAATCCTGAATTAATCTGACGACTAAGAAAAGCTAATATTTTGCTGTGCTTCGCTTCCAAAATTTAAGCTTTCCTAAGTCGGGGTTAATTCCGAAACTTCGTTTTCGGAACAGGCACTGAATTATATAAGCAC
>JADFUO010000452.1 GCA_015222115.1 Bacteroidota bacterium
AATCTAAAGTAGGAGTGATGCTGAATTTTCCTAATGATTGTTTTAAAGTAGCTCTTAAGATAGAATATATCAATTTATCATCCTGAAAATTAACTTCTGTTTTTGTGGGATGTATATTAACATCAATCATTTTCGGGTCAACTTCGAGATAAAGAAAATAAGCAGGATAAGTATCTGACGGAAGCAATTCCTTGAAAGCACCATTAACAGAATGATTCAAATAGGGATGTTTAATAAAACGGTTATTTGCAAAAAAGTATTGCTCACCCCGTGTTTTTTTAGCAAATTCGGGTTTGCCGATAAAACCGCTGATATTAACAATATCGGACTTTTGTTCAACCGGCACTAATCGTTGTTTATACATATTTCCGAAAAGAGCAATAATTCGTTGTTTTAATGTTGACGGATATAATTGAAAGACCTGTTTATTGTTGTGAAACATTGAAAATGATATCTGCGGATTTACAAGTGCTATACGATTAAATTCCTCAATTATATGTCTTGTTTCCGCAGTATTTGATTTTAAAAAGTTTCGCCTTGCCGGAACATTAAAGAATAGATTTTTTACTGCAATAGAAGTTCCGTTCGGACAGTTATCAGCATTTTGACTTTTTACTTCTGCTCCTTCAATTTCAATGGATGTTCCCAATTCATCTTCAATTCTTTTTGTTTTTATTTCAATTTGTGAGATGGCTGCAATTGAGGCAAGAGCTTCGCCACGAAATCCCATAGTTCGAATTGCAAACAGGTCATCGGCTTTTTGGATTTTAGATGTTGCATGCCTTTCAAAACACATCCGGGCATCGGTTTCCGACATTCCGCAACCGTTATCAATAACCTTTATCAGGGTTTTGCCTGCATCTTTAACAATCAGTTTGATTGCTGATGCACCTGAATCTATTGCATTTTCAAGCAATTCCTTAGCAGCAGATGCAGGACGCTGGATAACCTCTCCTGCTGCAATTTTATTAGCAACCGAATCCGGTAGCAATCTTATAATATCCGTCATTATTAAATCCTGAAAAAGTAAACCAGTTTTTCAATAAAGTTTGTGAAAAAAAACAGGTAAACGGTTAAAAAAAGTATAAGCAGGTAAATTAAAAATCTCATTTTTGATTGCTGCCGTTTCTGTGTTGCCCTGTCTTTTTTCCATCTTTTTTGTAAATTCCCTCTGAATAAAGTTGTTTTATTATTGCTGTCAGTAATTCCAAGCTCTCTTTTACGTTGTTCTCTTTCGTCTTTTTCTTTATCGTAGTAAAGCGGCTTGTAATCAAATTTCTTGGGCTTTGGTATGTGAAAAAATATCAATTTCATAAAACAAGATTTTAAATGCAAAAGTACCTAAATTATTTTAACCCGAATAATTCATAGTTCATAAACTTTTAGGTCATCTTGTTGAATTATTCTGACGACAAAGAAATACTAAAATTTTAGTTCACTTTCCCGACCTTTCAGGTACGAGACAAGCTGTTTCTAAAATTTAACTATTTCTAAGTCGGAGTTAACCTGCATTATTTAAGTATATTGCGCAAATTTATGA
>JADFUO010000453.1 GCA_015222115.1 Bacteroidota bacterium
AACCCTGATCATCCTGGTTTTTGTTGCAATTTTAATCACTTTAAGCGATCAGATTTCTTTGCATTTATTTAAAAATATTTTCCAGCGATTACGTCCCTGCCATGAACCTGAAATTGCTGATATAGTTCACCTGGTAAATAATAAATGCGGCGGACAGTTTAGTTTTGTTTCCTCACATGCTGCAAATACATTTGCATTAGCTGTTTTCCTGATAAAAATTATCGGAAAGAACTATAAATATTTCACACCTCTGATATTACTCTGGGCAATATTAGTCGGATACAGCCGGATATATTTAGGCATACATTATCCGGGGGATGTTATTGCCGGTGCTTTACTTGGAGCAACCCTGGGTTATTTGATTGCAAAATTATTTTTCTGGGTTCAAATAAGGTTTTTATCAAGAAATTGATAATACTAAAGCAATTTAACCACTGAAATTAAAAAATCACCGGGACATTATTTGTGCCTAAAATGTAAGATATTAAGCTTATAATAATACTGAATGCAAGTGCCCACCAAAAACCCATTACTCTAAATCCCGAAACGATAGCACCTGCGAGTAAAATTATCAAAGCGTTAATGACAAATAAAAACAGCCCAAATGTTATAATTGTTAACGGGATTGTTAAAAATACCATTACCGGCTTCACAAAGATGTTTAATAATGCTAATATAATTGCCACAATTATGGCACTCCAGTAATTTTTTATTTGTATTCCCGGTAATATCCATGCCGTAAACATCACAACTACTGCAGTAATAAGTAATTTGATAATGAAATCCATAATTTGAAACTTAATTTAGAAAATATTAATCGGGTTAAAATTAATTAAAAAATCTATTCAGTTAATATAAAGCATCAAAATTCACTGCAAATAAAAACTCATATTCAAAAGATTGAGTGTCCGGAAGGTAAATAGCGCGAATACCAAAATCCATAGGTGCTATAAAACTAAGCAAATGAAAATCGCCCGAAAGCTCTATCCCTGTTGATTTGTAATAACTATATATATTATTGTTTTCTCCTATGGCATAATCAAAAAACAAATTTGTTTTTATCCGTTTAAGATATAAAATTGACCCGATATTAAAATCTGGATAAAATAAGGGGAATTTATAATTTACCGAAAAGCTGTATAAATCCTCATTATTTTGCTGAGTATAGCCCCTCGGGTAATTAATTTCATCACTGAACTTATAATTTCCATCAATTTTATTTTGATATGCTCCGTAAAGTTTAAAACCATTATGTTTAACAAATCCGGGCAAATAAAAGTATGTTTCAATAGCAGTGATTGAACTTTTATTACTGCTTTGAAACGGAGTGTTCCTGAATATTAATTTTAAAATTTGTCCCCATTTTGTATATAGGTCTCTATACGACGATTTAATTTGATTGTAGAAAAGTAAACTATAATCTAAAGATAAAGCGGAATTTTGAACAAAATTAAATGGCGATGAATCGTCCATGTCAAGATAAATTTGGGTTAAGTTTATCTTTGGTCGCAGTCCTCTAAAATATTTATTTTTTGATAAATTCAAAGGTAAACCAATACCTGTTTTAATGTTTGTTTCATGCCAGCTAAAACTATTTTTCTTTTCCAGACTGTCCGTATAAAATTGTTTTCTTTTTCCGTAGTCAAAACTAACATCAATAACCGGATACCAACCCTGATAACTGAAGTTCAGATAATATTTCCCGACTTCTTCATTAATATCATATTCATAGCCCAGAGTTGTGAATGCAGTGCTTAACTTGTTTTGAGACATCAGAGAAACTCCGGGTTTTATTTCTGTATTATTAACATCAATAGATAAAGGTGCCCAACTGTGAAAATCGAAAAGGTGTTTCCATTTTTGATATTTTTTTGTTTCGTATTTCTTATCAGGAATAATTTTTTTATCAATAACAACATCTTCTTTTTTTGCTAATTTTTCATATAATTTAATTGAATTATCAACAACGTTTTTCAAAGACACCCATTCATTTTGATTTATATTAATTTCAACAATTTCAAAACCGTTAGCAGTATAATTTGAAAAAATCATTTTTTCCCCGTCAGGTGAAATGGCAGCATTAGTAGCCCCGAATTTTACGGAAGTTACCTGATAAATTTGATGATTTTTAAGATTGAATGCATAAATATTATCAATCCCCGAATAAGCTCCTGTGAAAAAAATATAATCTTTAAACATCACGGGCTTGGAAATTTCAATAAATGAAAATGGAGTCAGATAGCTGATCTCTTCAGATTCAATATTTAGGACAGCTATTCTTTTACCATTTTCACTTAGAACTATCATAACAATTTTCTTATCATTTTCCGACCATGAGGGCGTCATAAAAAATAAATTATCAGGGGTGCTGAATTTATTTATCTTTTTCCCTGTTTCGGAATCAAGGATTTGCAAATAATATTTATTTTC
>JADFUO010000454.1 GCA_015222115.1 Bacteroidota bacterium
AAATGCAAATTTTAAGTTGAATAGTGAATGTCCACATCGGTAATTAAAATGGGAGGCATTTCCGCCAGAATGCCATTGGCTCGGTTTTTACCAATTCGAATTACCTGAATAATCATCAATTTTTTTAATTATCTTAGCAGGTACCCCACCAATAACGCAATTTGAAGGAAAACTTTTTGTAACGACGGAGCCTGCACCAACTATTACATGATCTCTTAATTCGACTCCTGGTAAAATAATAGCATTAGCACCAATCCAACAATTATCCCCTATTTTTATTGGTTTGTTTGTGGTATGTTTATCAAAATTATTAATATCATGGTTGGAAGATATTATTTTGATTCCAGGTCCTGTTCTTAAATTTTTCCCAATTTCAATACCGTTAATCGCTTGAATATAACATCCTGGCATATAACCTAAATAAGGTCTCCAATAATTTCTTTTTATCTTGTTTGGATGTATCACCACGCTTGAGAAATGAACCGGCCAAGGAACATGAGAGTTAATCCTTAATATTCTTTGAAAAATAAAATATATTACCATATTTTTCAGACCTATGTAATTCATTTGTCTAATAAAATTGTTAATCATTTTGTTTTCTCGTCATATATTATATAACTCACAACTAATAACTTTTTTGATATCGAACCCCATGTTTCCAAATTGTCAGGAAAAAATATTGCTTTTCATAGTGAAATAAAAATTTTTAACAGCTTTGATTTCATTTTTGCTAAAACTCTTAAAAGAAAGCAGTATAAGAAGATAAATGACTGCTCCTAAGCCTGACAAAATTAAAAGTTCTGTGGCATTACTAGGACTCTTTAATAAAATCACTCCATACATTATCGAAGATGCTACGATACATTTACTGATAAAAATAAAATTCCAATCAAAAGTAATGTGCTTAAATGAAATATGAATACAGGCAAGTACCATCACAATATATGATATCAACGTTGCAATCGCTGCCCCTAAAATACCAATAGAAGGTATCAAAATAAAATTAAAAACAATGTTCAACAAGGCAGCAACTACATGAATATACAAATTGAACTTTGTTTTTTTAACAAGATGTGTAATATTTATTACTATCTGGAAAATGCCAGCCAATAGTCCGGAAAGAGCGATAATTGGAATAACAATACTACCCGAAGCAAATTCTGAGGTTGTAAGGATATTCAATATTGGTTTTGAAAGCGCAGACAGACCAAATACAGCTGGAATTGCTATTAAAAGAAAATATTTCATTGAACTACTAAGATATGCCTGCACTTTATCAATATCACCATTATCAAATAACTTGGATAGCTCTGGAAACAGGATCATTTGAATTGGAGCAACGAAAAGACTGACAAGATTACCGATTGCATAGGAAGCCGAATATATTCCAACGCTACTCAAACCAAGAAAATAACCGACCACATATCTATCACTGAAATCTGTAATCCACCTTATGAGTGAATTAGGAGTCAAAGGTGCTGAATACTTCAAATATTCACTTATATGACTGAATCTTGGAATTGCGAATCCTATCTGAGAGATTACAATAGACATGGCAATAATGAATAATAAGATTTGTATTATCAATATTGCAGATATGACGCCAAGTAATCCAAATCCCATCTTAAGGAATATAAATATCAAAAAAAGCTTACCAAATACTTGAAATAAATTCAGATACGAGAATATCTGAATGTACCTGAATATCCTGAAGTAAAAGATAGTAATTTGGTCAATTGCTGCAAGAAGAATCAAAAAGGAACCCGCTTTTATAAAATATGTTGTATGAGGATCTTTAAATATTGTTGCTGCAAGAAGATCGGCCAATAAAAATACGAGCATTGACACAATGAAACCGGTGAATATTACAAAAATGATAATTGAAAAAAAGCCTTCTCGTATCTTCGTTTTTTCGGTTTCAGAAGAAAGGAATCGTACAGCACCCATAGATAATCCCATAAGTGCGACAGTTGAAAGAAGAGAGAGCGTAATTGAAATCTGGGACCAGGTACCATAATCATAAGATCCAAGCGTTTTTGTGATTATTGGAAGTAATAGAAACCCGCCAAGACTCATAAGTACTTGGGTGAATCCAATAATCGCCACGTCTTTTACAAAATTCTTATCTGTCATTCAATACTCGCCGATACTTACGATATAGATTTAGGTTGAATAGAGTACAGTGGTTATAAATACATATTTATTGCCATTTTTTTGGCACTGACCTAGAATAGACCGCATAACTTATATCACATAATGTTCAAATTTACTTTTGTGATATTTTATGGCTAGACCTAGAAGTAAGAATGATATTACTTGCCAGAATCATGATTGTGAATATTTTTTAAAGGAAGAAGGAAAAGATATCCTGAAGCGTGGGAAAAATCGAGCAGGACATCAACAATACTACTGTAATCACTGCCACAAATGGTTTGTTGAAACAGCTAATACACCACTAT
>JADFUO010000455.1 GCA_015222115.1 Bacteroidota bacterium
CATTATCTATTTCGTCAAAGCCAAACTCACCTTTTTCAGGTTCATACGGATCAAAACCTGTTGTTAATAAAACTGCTCCGGCATTAATATTTATTATTTCCGGTTTTTGGTTAAGGTCAATATCTTCATAAACTTTTACACATTCCCCACATTTATTACACTTATCATAGTCAATTGCAGGAATTTCAGGAAATTCACTTGGATAGTTCTTATAAATTGCTTTTTGTTTTGTCAAACCGAAATTGAATGGATCATCAAACTCAACCGGGCATACTTCTACTGCTTTTTCAAATTTCGCCCAATCTATCTTACACCCTGCTTTTATATACCTCGGTTTTATTTTAACTTTAATATCAAAATTTCCGACACTTCCGGATTTTGAAACAATCTCAGCTCCTGTAAATAAGGTAATATTATTGTATGTTATAATTTTATTATAGAGTTTGGCAATTATCTCTTGTCCTGTTTCATCAGTCGTAAAAAGTTTATTCCATTGTGATGACCTTCCTCCTATAAAGTATTCTCTTTCAATTAAAAATACTTGCGTTCCCATATCAGCAAGTTCAATAGCAGCACGCATCCCTGCAACACCGGCACCAACAACAGCAACTGTATTTACTGATGAAATTTTAAGAGTTGTTAATGCTTCGGAATGTTTAGCTCTCTCAATACCTGCCAGAACAAGGCTTATTGCTTTTTCGGTTGCTTGTTTAGGAGTATCGGAGTGTGCCCATGAACATTGTTCACGAATATTTACCTGAATATAATTATATGGATTTAAACCGGCTCTAATTGCTATATTTCTGAAAGTAAATAAATGAAGTTTAGGCGAACAGGAAGCAACTACTATTGCATCAAGATTTTTCTCTTTAATATCCTGCACAATTTCTTTTTGGGTAGAATCTGCACAAGCAAACATAGTAGTTTTTGCAAGAACAACACCTTCTTCTTTTGCGACAATTTCTTTTAATTTTTCGACATCAACATAGTCGGCAATGTTCGATCCGCAATGACAAATATAAACGCCAATTTTATTTCTCATTATTAGTCCTCCTTAAATAACTCGCTGTTTCTGCCGAAGCTGCTCCGGCTGACAGGATTGAATCTGGGATATCCATAGGACCTGAGGCTGTACCTGCAACAAAAACCCCTTCAATAGTTGTTTTTGCTGGATTCGTCAGTTCATCCGTTTGTTTCACATAATTGAAATTATCCTGCCCAATTTTAATATTTTTAAACATAGTGGTAAAATCGGTATTAGCTAAAATACCCACAGATAATACTACAAGGTCGTGTTCCGCTTCTTTTACTTTTCCTTCTTCAATATCCTCGTATCTTACAACCAGATTTCCGTTTTCATTTTCTTTAATTGTTCCGACTTTTCCTTTAATAAATTCAACTCCCATTCCTTTTGACTGCTGATAGAATTCACAAAACCCCTTGCCGAAAGCTCTGATATGTATATAGTAAATAGTTACATCTGCCATAGGTAATGCTCCCATTAATAATTGAGCTTGTTTGACAGAATACATACAACAAACCTGCGAACAAATAGGATTACCAATAGTTTCGTCACGAGAGCCTGTGCATAAAACATAAGCAATGTTATCAGGCATTTTACCATCTTTTGGCCGTAAAACGGTATTATATGGTCTGGTAGGAACAAGTTGTCTTTCCATTTGCATGGAGGTAACAACGTTTTTATATTTTCCGAATCCGTATCTCGGCATAAGTTCCGGATCAAAAAGATCGTAACCTGTTGCAATTATTATTGATTTTATTTTTATTTCGGTTTGTTTTTCTTCTTGTGTAAAATCAATGGCATTTGCAGGACATACTTTCTCGCATAATCCGCAAAGAATACAATTTTCAATATCAATTACTGCAATACGCGGATTTGCAATACTAAAGGGAATATAAACAGCTTTTCTGCCTACTAAATCCCATTGATATTGGTCATTAACAACAACAGGGCATTTTTCTTCGCAAATTTGACATCCTGTACAATCTTCCGTCACATATCTCGGTTTTTCAATAAGAACAGCCGAGAAATTGCTTTCGGAATGTTTTTCAATATCTTTAACTTCGCTGTTAGTTAAAATTGAAATATTAGGATGTCTTGCTGTTTCCGAGACTTTTGGTGTTGTAATACAGGCGGCACAGTCGAGAGTAGGAAAAACCTTGCTGAGATGGATCATTTTCCCGCCTATCGAAATGTCTTTTTCTACAAGTATTACTTTGTAGCCAATATTAGCAAGGTTTAATGCCGCTTCTTCACCGGCTATACCTCCACCTATTACAAGGACATCATATTCACTTTTTTGCTCCGGCATTTTTTAATTTTTTAAGGGTTAATACCCCGCCGCTTGCGGCGGGAAATTAATTATTAATCCATCATGATACTCCGCTGCTTGCAGCGAAGAGATACATTATTTTAAGATTTTGATAAATACTCAACAAAACTTTTCATTTGTTTCACAAAAGGTTCAGCACAAACCGAACAAATTGCAGCCATTTTAAGCCTTGCGGGTTCGATACCTTTTTCCTTCATAAGTTCATGTGTGCGTGAAATGACTTTTGCCGTATTATCGGTACATGATTCGTCAAATGCGCAATCCGTACCGTCAGCCGCTATAAACACACCATTAAAACCTTTATTAAAAGCATGCATTATCCAACGCGATTTTACAGCACTTGAGCAGGGTATGTTAATTGTATAAACCGTTGGCGGATAATGCATTTTTAGCAATCCTGCAAGGTCTATCGCAGGATCGGATATTTTTTCGGTTGAGAATACAAGTATTTTTGGAGCTTTGTTTTCAGTCATACCTTTTTTGTTTTTTTATCCTTTTTTCATAAAAATTTTAAAATAACCTGATTCTTCAACAGTACCAAGGTATTCATGTCCTTTTTTATTTGCCCATTTCGGAACATCTTTTCTAGTACCTTCATCTGATGATAATATTTCCATTATTTCTCCGGAATTAATTTCACCTATTGCTTTTTTTGCAGCTAATAATGGTCCGGGACAAGAAGTGCCTCTTGCATCTACTGATTTATTAACTTTTAAATTTTGTAATTCTTCTTGTGTCATGATCTATAGAATTTAAAGTTTATATAAATAATTGAATTTTACTTTCTTCATTGTTGTTCCAATGCCACCCATATTCATTTTTGATAATTTTACCTTTGAACTGCCTTTGGGTAATATTATTCCAAACATTTTTTACAAAAGTAATGATTATAATGAGAG
>JADFUO010000456.1 GCA_015222115.1 Bacteroidota bacterium
AAAATGATTGATGTTAATATACATCCCACAAAAACGGAAGTTAATTTTCAGGATGATAAATTGATATATACTATCTTAAGGGCTGCTTTAAAACAATCATTAGGAAAATACAGCATCACTCCTACTATAGATTTTGATATTGAAGGAAGTATGAAATTTCCTGATTTCCCCAAAAACAAAGTTGTAAAAGATCCTTCAATAAAACCCAACCCCGATTATAACCCATTTGAAACAGGGAAAAAACAAATTTATGATTTAACTATTGACAACAGGCAAAGATCAAATAAAGATAATTGGGAAAAGCTTTTTGTTTCTGATGAAAAAAATTCTCAAAAAAAGCTGATTGATGAAATACCGGATAAAAATATAAACGGACAAAAATTAATTGAACCGGACTGGGAACAAAAGGAGCTTGAACAAAGAACTGAAAAGATTTTTCAAATTCATAATCGTTATATCCTTACTAATATCAAGTCAGGGCTGATGATAATTAACCAGCAAAGAGCTCACGAACGTATTTTATATGAACGTTATTTGAATATGTTGAATAATAAAAAAGGTGTATCGCAACAAGAGCTTTTTCCTCAATCAATAAGTTTTTCGCCGGGGGATGCTGAAATAATTGACGAAATAAAAGAAGATTTGCAAATTTTAGGTTTTAATATAAACAAACTTGGGAAAAATACTTTTGTAATAAACGGAACACCGGCAGATTTACCTGGAAAAAATATCAGTAATGTTCTGGAAAAAATATTTGAAAATTATAAAAACAATTTACTTAACCTGAATTTAGATAAAAAAATTAATTTAGCACGCTCAATGGCATCTAATATGTCTATAAGATCGGGTAAAGTTCTGATGAAAGAAGAAATGAAAGCATTGGTTGACGAACTTTTTGCATGCAAAGTTCCGGATGTTTCACCCGGAGGAAAACCAATAATTCAAATAATATCTGTTGAAGATTTGGATAAAGGATTTCAGTAATGATTGTTATAAACTAAATAATTATATAACATAGCAATAAGAAAAAGGCTAAGGCTAAGGCTAAGGCTGAGGAAAATAAATTCAAGCAATAATCTAACCTGAATAATTCACGGGTTATTATTAAACGCTGACAGGTTCTGCGAACGCTGTCAGGTTTCAAAAAACCTGTCAGAGTCTGTACATACGCATCCCTTCGGGAAAAGACCTGACAGCGTTGGTATAACAAAAGTTTATGAATAGGTCAGGCTAAAAGTATTAATTAATGAACACACAGCAATACAGACCCAGGGGGTTTCGTCTTCTGCCTCCGGTAGTTAAAAATCTTCTAATCATAAATGTAATTTTTTTTCTTGCTACAATTACATTTCAAAATGCTTTTAACATTGACCTTGTTAATTATCTTGGATTACACTATTTAGCTGCCGAAAAATTCAGTCCTTATCAGTTTATAACTTATATGTTTATGCATGGCAGTATAGGTCATATATTTTTTAATATGTTTGCATTATGGATGTTCGGTAATGTTCTTGAAAATGTATGGGGTCCAAAACGTTTCCTGATTTACTACATGGTAACAGGAATAGGTGCCGCAATTGTTCATTATATAGTGTTTTATTTTGAAATTTCCCCTGTATTATCAGCCATTAATAATTTTACTGAAGACCCGTCAAATGCCAAACTTCAGGCATTTCTGAACTCTTCAAATTTCAGGATTTCAACTTATGAAATGCAAAATCATTTTAACGAGTTTGTTAGAAATTATAATAGTTTAATAAATGTAAATCATGAGAGAGCATTACAAACTGCAATGGATTATATTTCGCAATATAAAATTGATTTTTTAAATGCTCCTGTTGTGATAGGAGCCTCAGGTGCTGTGTTTGGTATACTGCTTGCATTTGGAATGATGTTTCCAAATTCATTAATTTATATTTATTTTGCTTTTCCTATCAAAGCAAAATATTTTGTTATTATTTATGGAATTATTGAACTTGTTTCAGGGTTTTATGATACAGGAAGCAATGTTGCTCATTTTGCCCATCTCGGTGGAATGGTATTCGGATTTTTCCTGATAATATACTGGAAGAAAAAGTTAAAATTGTTTTAAAAATAAGACTTAAAAAAGAAATTAGGAGAAAGCATAGCGCCATAAATGGCAAGATACATGTTATTCAGCAATCGCTTACTAATTGTGGATTTGCAA
>JADFUO010000457.1 GCA_015222115.1 Bacteroidota bacterium
ATATTATGGGCTTTAGCCCAAATATATCTCGATTAGTAGGCTTTTCGGAGTGGACTCAACTTTTAACCTTGAACCTTTCCATGTTAAAACATCCACGGTAATCAAAATAGAACCAAAATATTTTTCCCGTTCAGGCAACCTTTTAATTTTCCTCCAGTCTTATTGACAAACACTATACACTCTTTTTATTAATTGCAATTAAAAAATTTATTAAATTTATGTTAAACCTTTAAAATTTACAACAATGAAAAAATTTCTAATTACAGTTTGGCTTTTTGTTATAAGTATTATGCTTGTAACAGCTCAGGATTTACTATTTGTAAACGGGCAAATTACCGATATTGCAACAGGAGATGGAATCCCGGATCACGAAGTTCATATCATTATTGATTCGGTTTTTGGTGGTGGTTCTTCTTATTACAATACCGTTTTAACCGATAATAACGGTTATTATAATGATAATATTCCGCTGGGAGGTGTTACTCAGGGAATGGTTGAAATTGGCACTTATGATTGCGTAATGTTTTATCACAATTACTTTGGATATTTTAATCCGAATAATCTGAATATTACCGCCGATTTCAGTATTTGTAATGATTCAATACCTTACGGTTGCCAGGCATATTTTTATTATGTACGCGATAGTATTGATTATTTAACCTATCATTTTTTTGATCAAAGTTTTAATCCAACAGGTTCAGCAACTTCATGGTATTGGGAATTTGGTGATGGAGTAAGTTCAACAGAACAAAACCCATCTTATACATATCAGGATGAAGGAGCATACAATGTTTGCCTGACAATAACCGATAGTACTAATAATTGTAATGACACTTATTGCGAATTACTTATTATTGCCGGTAATGGTTGTGAAAATTTCTTCGTATATACAACAAATGACTTTTTAACATTTGATTTTGAAGGATATCTTATATATCCAAATTATCAGCAATCAGCAAATTATGAATGGGACTTCGGTGACGGAACTTCCGGAACCGGTCAGTTTGTTACACATACATTTGTGCAGGCAGGAGTTGCCTTCTACACAGTTTGTTTAACAACAACTACCTTAGATTCAATTACCAATGATACATGTGTCTATACTTCCTGTCAGGATGTATATATTGGTAATAATAACAATTGCCAGGCAGGATATTATTACTACCTTGACAGTATGCCTTTAACTTACCAATTTATTGATTATTCTTATGGAGATCCAAACTCATGGTTATGGGATTTCGGCGACGGAACAACATCAACTGAGCAAAATCCATTACATGCTTTTCCGCAACAGGGTACGTATTTAGTTTGCCTTACTATTGAAAACGACAGTACAGGTTGTCTTGATACTTTTTGCGATAGTGTATGGGCAGGAAATAACGGACAATGGTGCTTCGCTTATTTCTGTTATTATCCCGACAGCAGTAATTCGCTTACACAGCACTTTATTGATATGAGTGGAATTCCTGTCGGAGGATCTCCTGATACATGGTTCTGGGAGTTTGGCGATGGTTCAACTTCAACCGAACAAAATCCTGTATATACTTATGCCGGAACAGGTCTTTATACAGTTTGCCTGACAATAACCGACAGCTTAAATAATTGTACAGACACTTACTGCGAAGTTATCCAGGTAATTGAACAAGGAGATTGCCTTGCATATTTCATTGCTTTCCCTGCCGGAGTTACATTAACATATCAGTTTTTGGATATTTCATTGGGTTATCCTACAAACTGGAACTGGGATTTCGGTGACGGAACAACATCAACCGAACAAAACCCGACACATACTTTTCCACAACAAGGAACGTATTTAGTTTGCCTTACTATTGAAAACGACAGTACAGGTTGTCTTGATACTTTCTGCGATAGTTTGTATATTGCAAACTTACCCGGAGATTGCGTAAGCTACTTTGACTATACTGTTCAAAACCTTACCGTTGATTTCAGCGGATACACATATAGTGCTTATCCAACCACTTATACATGGGATTTCGGTGACGGAAACAGCGGAACAGGACAGAATGTTACCCATACATACAGTGATGCCGGTTATTATTTTGTTTCCTTGTTCACAGAAGATTCAACAGGATGTATTTTCGAATCAATGCAAAGTATTTTTGTTGGTGATTCATCAAATTTCTCCACTTTGTACGGAACTATTTATGCCGGCAACAATCTTGCAGATTACGGATTTGTATGGCTGATGAGCGGCGATAGCTTAGGATTCAATTATTATTTTGACTTTGCAGAAATTGATTCCGCAGGTATGTATCATTTTTATTATGTACCTCCCGGAGATTACTACATACAAGCTATGTTATCATGGCAATCTGTATATTTTAATGATTATCTGCCTACTTATTATGGTGATGTTCTATACTGGGAAGATGCAACAGTAATCCAATTGGGAGATCCGCAAAATCCGTATGACATCAATTTAATTGGAGTTATATCTTATAATGCCGGTACTGGTGAGATTAATGGTACTGTTACTAATGAACAAGGCAGAGGAAATGTTTCGGATATTGAAATATTATTACTCAGTGAAACTTATGAACCGTTATCATACATTAATACTGATGATGAAGGTAATTTTGACTTCAATACCCTTGGATACGGAACTTATGTTGTATATTTAGAATTATTAGGTATTGAAACCACTCCGGCTATAATAACAATTAGCGAAGAAAATCCTTCTGCAAACATTGAAATTATTCTTAAGGATGGTGAAGCTACACTTTCAATTGAAGAACCTGTTTCCGGTTATATTTCTGATGTAAGCGAAGTATATCCTAACCCGATTACTTCTAATGCGAATGTTGAAATCTTACTTACTAAATCAAGTGAAATTCATTTAAGCATATTTAATCAGATGGGACAAATGGTATATCAGCTTTCTGAAACCAAATCATCCGGCTCACATATTATTCCTTTGAAAACGGATAATTTGCAGAACGGATTCTATACATTACAAATCCAAACTACTGACGGTGCAAAAGTGGTGAAGAAATTTGTAAAAATTAATTAATTCTGTTTTTTATATAGAGATGAGGCATGCCTCGTCTCTACTTTTAAGGCAATCCTGTAATGGGGTTGCCTTTTTCCTGTTTTCCGCTCTGACAATTATAAATTTTATATCTTTGGTTTCTTGAATCATTAACCTAAAAAATTACTTATTATGAAAACAACGAAACGAAGTAAGCGACACGAAGTCCATACGGATTCACTTCGTTTCATTAGCCCGTATGAAGCGAAGCAAATCCGTATGGATGGGTCCGTACGAAGCGAAGCAAGCGACACGAAGTTAGCCCGCATGGGTCCGTATGGATGGATTAAAATCCTCCCCGTTTTATTCATAATTCTTTTTATTGGCAGTCAACAAACACTCCTTGCCCAAAGTCCGATTGATACTCTCTGGACAAAAATAATTGACAATAATAGTGGTACGGAAATAGCAAGGGACGTTTGTCAGGCTGATGATGGCGGATTTGTTACTGTTGGCGCCAAAGGTTTAAAAACAATGGTTGTAAAAACCGGTTCTGATGGTAATACCGAATGGATAAAAAATTATGTTGTAGGAACCATCGGAGCACTACCATGGGCTATGCAAAAAACTTCCGACGGAGGTTATATTATCACAGGTCAAATGATGACTTCAGGTGTGCCGGGTGATTATTATGATTGTTTTCTCTTGCGTCTGAATGCCGATGGTGACAGCCTTTGGTCAAAAACATATAATATTACTATGGATGATGATGGTCGTGCGGTTTTGGAAACATCCGACGAAGGTTTTATTATTGCCGGTTACTCTATTCCATGTGGTGGCGGTGATATTATAACTTTTGTTATCAGGACAGATAGCAACGGAAATGAAATCTGGATAAACACTTACGGAGATCCCGATAAAATCTGGGCTTATGCAATGGTACATGCAGATAACGGATATATTGTTACAGGCAAGATAATCCCTGACGGCAACTATTTTAGCGATATTTATATTATGAAGATTGATGATAGCGGTGAAGTTATATGGACAAATTCTTTCGGACATCAGTATAACGACAGGGCAGCTTCAATCAAAGCTACTTCTGACGGCAATTTTATTATCGGGGGAGAATCAAGATTGGAGGATACAAATACCGGCGATGCCTATCTTGCGAAAATCAATGCTGACGGTGATACGATCTGGACAAAAATTTACGGCGGTGTGCATGATGATGAAACCTGCTCTTCGGTTGTTCAAACCACTGACGGTGGATATATGGGTGTGGGATATAGGAGGATTGACCCCTCAAGCTTAACACGCGTATGGCTTTTAAGATTTAATGATATTGGTGATACTATCTGGACAGAATATTACGGACCTGCATATTGGAGCCTTGGAAATTCTATTAAAAAAACTAATGATGATGGCTATATAATTGCAGGAGTTGCCTCCGACGGAACTTCTACCGGTGACTGGGATTTTTATCTTATCCGCCTTGCTACAGAACCTACCGGAATACCGGAAGAAATTAAAACTGATAAAATTATACTCAGCCGTAATTTCCCCAATCCGTTCGGTTATTCTACAAAAATTAATTTTTACATCCCTTCTTACGGAAAAGTAAAACTAATCATTTCGGATTTAACAGGTAAAAAAATTAAAACCCTTATAAATAAAAATCTGCAAACTGGTGAGTACAGTATTGAATTTAACGCCTCACGCCTGAATAATGGAATTTATTTTTACACAATTGAAACACCAAAACAATCGCTTACTAAAAGGATGATTTTATTAAAGTAATGAAAGGGTTACCAACCCTTCAAGGGTTGGCAATAATTATCTGTTATCACCCGCATACCACTCTGAATAAGATGTTGCTGTTTCGCTTAATTTTAATCTGTATAATTTTATTGATGGAGGCAGTTTGGGTTTAATTATTTCAACAAAATCAATTAAAAAGTTTTCGCTGGTTGGCTGATAATCCACAAGAATAACATTTTCAAATGATTCTGAAATTTTCTCAACAACATCCTCCGGCATCTTATTATTTAATACCAAAGCATGATCAAATTTTTCAATAATGTTTTTTTTAACAATTGCTTTTAATTCCCTGAAATCCATTACCATTCCTTGTCTCGGTGATTTTTTATCAGTTATCGGGCTGCCAATAACCGTTACAAACAATTTATAAGAATGTCCGTGAATGTTTTTACACGGCCCGTTGTAACCCATCAGAGCGTGAGCCATTTCAAAACCGAACTCTTTAGTTATTCGTATTATTGTCATTTATCAATGTTTAAAATTAATTTTTAATAGTTGATTTATTCCCATCTGTTGCGGGTTGTATGTTACATGTTGCAGGTTAAATACCAAATAATAATATCCAAAACTCAAAACTTGTCCGTCCATACGGATTCCTTTCAGTCATATGGATAAATTCCAAATCCGAATATCAAAATTAATAAAATTTATAAGCAGAGCATGTTAAATAACACCAAAATGGTGAAGTAGGATTTTCATCCCAAGTGCGATAAAAATAATTCCGCCTAAAAATTCAATTTTATTTCCAATAGAATATTTTCCGGTTTTTTTGCCTATGTAGATACCTGCTATGGAAATAAAAAAAGTTACCAACACAACCACTACAACAGCATTTAAAATTGACACATCAGTCAAAGCAAGTGTTAATCCAATGATAAATGAATTAATACCTGATGCAAAAGATAATCCTGTTAATATTTTAATATTTCTTAAATTAAATGTTCTTTCTTCAGGTTTAACTTTTAAAGATTTAAAAATCATTTTTAAACCAATCACAATAAAAAAGGCAAATATTATCCAACTGGTGTAGCCCATCAATAAATGACTGAAGGATGAACAAAGCAGCCATCCCAGAAACATCATCAAACCCTGAAAGAAGCCGAAGAAAAATGATATTTTTAATATATCAAACAATGTCAGACATCTTTCAACACTGCTCATCAAAACAATGGCAAAAACGCTAAAGGATACGCCAAAGGCAATTAATATTAAATCAGTAAATGTCAACTTTAGAAATTTTATGTAAAATTATTTTTTTTATTAACTTTTATTTCTTCTGACAAAATACACCGGAGCAGTAATTATTAAAACAACCGACACAATAATCAGGCTGATTCCCACTCCGAATTTATCTGCAAAAAAACCTATCAGCGGAGCTAATAATGCAGCAATTAATGACTGCACCTGCGAATTTACTGAAAAAGTTGTTGCAAAAATTTTCTTATCCAGCAATTTTCCGATATAAGACACGCCCATTGGTTTTCTGATATTCTCAAGCACAAGAATCCCGATGAAAAAAATTATTGAAATTGCAATCAGGTTAAATTCAAAAAACAAACCGCTAATCATTCCTGCAATGTAACCAATAATTAAAGTCAAATTCAACGGACGGTAAATATTTTTGAATTTACCGGCAATTCTTCCCGAATATTTTGATGCAAAAGAATTCAAAAAATAAATAATAAAAAAAGTTATACCTACTACAATTGACGTCCTTTGCTTATCATCAAGATATAATAAAACAGGAAGTGAAACAGCAAACATTTTTAAAACAGGCTGCAAATAATCTTTTACCGCCTTATAATATCCACTGTAAAATGAATAGTTTGCAATTGCTTTTAAAACCACAGCGTTCTTAAATGAATATTTTAATTCTTTAAAAACAACTTTAAAGTTTTGCTTAATTTTCTTAGTGTTTAGTTTCTGAATATTTCCGTCTAAAACCTTTGGATAAGAAATAATATTAATTAAATCCAGCAGGTACGGAATTATTGAAAATAAAAATATTTGTTTATAGCTGCCTGTATAAAAAACTATTAAAGCACCAATAACCGAAGCTATTGCAGAACCGATTTGCGACCACGACCGTGTATGTCCGTAATAATTAATTTTCTGGTCTTCCCAGCCTTTTATTGCCAGGTAATCCAAAATCATTGCTTTGTGGTTTCCGCTTCTTATCCCATCGCCAAAAGAGAACAAAATCATAGCTAAAAGAAACAAAAAATAAGTTGCTGAAAAATAAAACACAATGAAAGAAAAAATGTAAAAAACAAATGCAATTATCATCATTCTTCTTCTTCCAACCGAGTCTGCAATAATACCTGTGGGTATTTCAATGATATTAATTGTTATTTCACGGATAGCATATAAAGTTCCGATTTCAAAAAAAGATAAGCCCTTATCAAGAAAAAACAATAAAAGGAAAACCTCAAAAAATCTGAGATTCTTTAAAAATCCGTACAGGCAAAACCTGTAATATTGTAAATCTTTTGAAAATTTGACAGACATTGGAATTACCTTTTTTCAAAGGTACAAAATAACTGTATGCAACAGTTATTTTTTTCAAATCCTATCAAGTTCCACAGTAAAATGACGAAGAATAGGTGCTTCCTTGATAATCTTTACTCCTCTTTTTATTTCGTTTCGTCTTTCATAAACATTGGCGAGAGTAACGGCAACATAATCCATGTGATTATTGGTATAAACACGTCTTGGTATAGCCATCCTCATTAGCTCCAGTTCAGGGAAACGGTTTTCTCTGGTAACAGGGTCCCGGTCTGCCATCAGCGCGCCAATCTCCACTCCTCTTACACCACTTTCAAGATAAAGTTCAATTGCAAGCATTTGAGCCGGAAATTCTTCCTTTGGGACTTTAGGCAGGAAACGTTTGGCATCTACAAATATCGCATGACCACCATAAGGTAAAATTACAGGTATCCCAAAATCAGTAAGTTTTTTTCCAAGATAAGCTACCTGTTCAATCCTTGATTCAAGGTAATCAAACTCTGTTCCTTCTTTTAATCCCTGTGCAAGTGCATTCATATCTCTTCCCGACATACCGCCGTAAGTAATATAGCCCTCAAACATAATATTATACACAACTGCCTTTTTAAACAATTCCTCATCCCTGAACCCGATAAATCCACCCATGTTCACAATCGCATCTTTTTTACAGCTCATGGTCATTGTATCAGCATAGGAAAACATTTCCCTGACAATTTCCCTGATGGTTTTATCTTCGTATCCTTTTTCCCTTTTCTTGATAAAATATGCATTTTCAGCAAAACGTGCTGAATCAAAAATTACTTTTATTCCGTATTTTCCGGCAAGTTTTTTAACATCTTTAAGATTTTGCATGGAAACCGGCTGACCACCTGATGAGTTACAAGTAACGGTAACTACAATAAATGGAATTTTTTCTTTGGGATTGTTTTTTAAGACTTCCTCAAGCTTATTTAAATCTATGTTTCCTTTAAACGGGCATTCATTTTTAGTATTAAAAGCTTGATCAATGGTGCAATCAACCGCAGTTGCTTTTCTGAACTCAATATGACCTTTGGTTGTATCAAAATGTGAGTTGCCCGGTACAATATCACCATCTTTAACCAAAACCGAAAAAAGAACATTTTCCGCAGCCCTGCCCTGATGTGTCGGTAAAAAATAAGCAAATCCGCAAATTTCCTTAATTGCTTCTTTCATTTTATAATATGATGAAGCACCTGCATAACTTTCATCGCCAAGCATAATTTCCGACCATTGCTTATCGCTCATTGCACCTGTGCCTGAATCGGTCAGTAAATCAATAAAAACCTGGTCGCTTCTCAGGTTAAAAAGGTTGTACCTTGCTTCTTTTATCCATCTTTCACGCTCTTCACGTGTGCTTTTTTTTATGGTTTCAACCATTTTTATTTTATATGATTCTGCATAAGGTAATTTCATAATAATAGTTTTAGTTTAGTAAAACCGTAATTTTTTTCTTGTAAATCAGAGCAAATTATTATTAACAAAGGAAGGCATCCCTATCTTTAATATTCAGATAGTTCATTTTTCTGGTTATTTCAAAAAGATTAATCAATTCTTTATAAATTATTTAGGGGTCAAATATATAAAAAAATTTTAATTTCACATCAAAATTAATTAATTTCTAAATTCCAAATTATGAAATATTTAGTATCGTTATTTTTAATTGTTACTACATTGATTGTTAATGCTCAATTTGAGAAATGTTTTCATGACAAAACTTTAAGACTTGATTATTATCATTCAGGCAATAATGAAACCGAATTTTACACATTTAGCCAACTTCTGGAAGAACCTTACTGGGGTGGTTCAAAAGTAAATCTTATTGACACCTTTAACTACGGTAAATATTATTTTAAAGTTTTTGATGTTAAAACCGATAGTCTGCTTTATTCAAGAGGTTATTCCACACTTTTTGGCGAGTGGCAAACAACCGATGAAGCAAAAACCACAAGTCGCAGCTTGATGGAAACAGTTGTAATGCCTTTTCCAAAAGATGATGTAAGAGTTGAATTTTACAGCAGAAATAAAAAAGGAATATTTGAAAAAAAGTTTGAATATAATGTTGATGTTGACAGTTACTTTATTAAACCAGAACGTAACCTGGAATATCCTGCTTTTGACGTTCATATATCCGGCAATACTGCCAAAAAAGTTGATATTGTTATTTTGCCCGAAGGGTATTCTAAAAATGAATTGGGATTATTTATTAATGATTGTCAAAAATTTACTAAACTCTTATTTTCATTTTCGCCTTATTCCGAAAATAAGGATAAATTTAATATCAGGGCTGTTTTAGCAGCTTCCGAAGAATCAGGAAATGATATTCCGGGTGATAGTGTCTGGAAAAAAACACTGATGAACACCAGCTTTTATACTTTTGACAGCGAGCGTTATTGCATGACCATGGATAATAAAAGTGTAAGGGACCTCGCTGCCAATGCTCCTTATGATCAGATATATATTTTAGTGAACAACAAAAAATACGGTGGTGGTGCAATTTATAATTATTATTCAGTGAGTGTTAATAGTAATATTTTAGCTTCTAAAATATTTGTTCATGAATTCGGACATGGTTTTGCAGGATTGGCTGACGAATATTACAACTCTTCTGTTGCTTATAGCGAATTTTATCCACTTGATGTTGAACCCTGGGAACCAAATATTACTACTTTGGTTGATTTTGATAGAAAATGGAAACATCTTCTGAAAAAGAAAACTCCAATCCCAACACCTCCAAAGAAAAAGTATCTTGATAAACCTGGTGTTTTTGAAGGAGGTGGCTATGTAGCTAAAGGTGTTTATCGTCCTGCTTACGATTGCCTGATGAAATCTTTTAAAGGTAATAAATTTTGCGAAGCCTGCACAGAAGCTATCCAAAAAATGATTGACTTTTATTCAAAATAAAGTTATAAGGTAAAGCAGCTTATATACTTTAATTTTATAATTTTGTACAAATTTTCAAAAACCAAAAAAAATGATAAAACATCTTTCATCATTAGTAGAAGAAGCAAAAAAAAAGCGAAAAAGAAAAATTGTAGTTGCTGCTTCAGGAGACCAGGATGTTCTTGAAGCAATCAATAATGCCCGGGCAGAAGGAATAATTGAACCTATTCTTGTAGGAGATGTTCCGAAAATTAAAGCTATTGCAAAAAAAATTAAATTTGATATTAAAGATATTGAAACAATAGATATTAAAGATAAATATGAAGCATCTTTAAAAGCTACTTTGTTGGTAAGAGAAGGGAAGGCGGAAATATTAATGAAGGGCTTGGTGGGTACAGGTATTCTTCTTAAAGCAATTTTAAATAAAGAATACGGATTAAGAACCGGCTCAATATTAAGTCATGTGGCAATATTTGAATCGCCTTTTTATCATAAATTATTGGGAGTAACTGATGCTGCTATGAATGTTGACCCCAGTCTTGAAGATAAAATCGGCATTATTAAAAACGCAGTTGAGGTTTTTCATAAACTTGGAAATCCTAATCCTAAAGTAGCAATAGTTGGTTCTGTAGAAACAATCAATCCTAAAATGGAAGCAACCATGCATGCCGCTACTATTTCAATGATGAACTACAGGAAGCAAATTACGGGTTGCATTATTGACGGTCCTTTGGCAATTGATAATGCCGTTTCAAAAAAATCCTCTGAGCTTAAAAACATCACAAGCGACGTAGCAGGCGATGTTGACCTGATTTTAGCTCCTGATATTGATGGCGCCAATATTTTATATAAGTCTTTGAATTTCCTTGGCGGAGCAACTGCTGCTGCAGTTATTATGGGTGCAAAAGTTCCTATTGTGCTTACTTCAAGGGCTGATTCTGAGAAAAGTAAATTTTTATCAATAGCACTCGCTGCTGTGATCAGTTAAGTGTTTAATAATAAATTATAATATTACAAAATAAAATCTTGTTTTTTTTAACAAATTTTATTTCTGTTAAAGATTTTTATCTTTTTACTTTTGTCTTTTATCTTTTTCAAAACCATCTTAATGGAAGATGTAAGAATATTAGCGATAAATCCGGGATCAACCTCAACAAAAATTGCGGTCTATCATAATGAGGAACCGATTTTTGTAAAAAACATTAAGCACAGCAGCAAAGAACTTGAAAAATTTGATAAAATTACCGACCAGTTATCTTACAGGAAAAATTTGATTATAGATGAACTTAACGCTTCTGAAATTAG
Organism: Bacteroidota bacterium; assembly: GCA_015222115.1. Lineage (GTDB taxonomy): Bacteria > Bacteroidota > Bacteroidia > Bacteroidales > JADFUO01 > JADFUO01. The sequence continues at coordinate 11,522 of JADFUO010000457.1, forward strand.
TGACTACCATGTTAAAGCAATAATCGGAAGAGGTGGGCTAATAAAACCCATTGAATCGGGTGTTTATCTTGTTAATGAACAAATGATACACGATTTAAAAAACAGCCCACTCGGAGAACATGCAAGCAACCTCGGTGGACTTATTGCTTATGACATTGCCCGTTCCCTGCCTGATGCAAAAGCATATATTGCCAATCCTGTTGTTGTTGATGAACTTGAAAATATTGCCAGAATATCAGGTCATCCGCTTTTTCAAAGAAAATCAATTTTTCATGCCCTGAATCAAAAAGCAGTTGCACACGAGCATGCAAAATCTATCCTGCGTAAATATGAAGACCTGAATTTAATTGTTGTACATTTAGGTGGAGGAATTACTGTTGGTGCTCATAAAAAAGGAAGAGTGATTGATGTTAATCAGGGTTTGGATGGTGAAGGTCCGTTTTCTCCCGAAAGAAGCGGAACATTACCTGTTGGTGACCTTGTAAGAGTATGCTTTAGTAATGAATATTCACAGAAAGAAATAAAAAAAATGATTACCGGCAAAGGCGGTTTGGTTGCCTATTTGGGAACTAACAATGCTTATGAGGTTGAAAAAAGAGTTGAAAGCGGCGACCAACAAGCTAAACTAATCTACGAAGCTATGGCTTATCAGGTATCAAAAACTGTTGGAGCAATGACTGCTGTTTTAAAGGGAGATGTTGATGGAATTCTTATAACCGGCGGAATTGCTCACGATAAATGGTTTGTAAATCAAATTATTGAGAGAGTTTATAAATTCGGTCCTGTTTATGTTTACCCCGGCGAAGATGAAATGAAAGCACTCGCCATAAATGCCCTCAGAGTGATAAAAGGTGAGATCAAGCCGAAAATTTATGAGTAAAGGATTTAATTACTTTTTATTGATTATTGTTTTTTAGCATAGTTTTTTCTGAATTTGTTTGCAACCTTGTGCTGCGCTATGTATTATTAATTATTAATCTCAGTTTTATTCTTTTGTTATCTCTCCGCCTTTGCGCCTCTGCGTTTAGAATATTTGTTTGATTGAACGCAGAGACACAGAGATGCAGAGATATTATTTACTAAAATAT
>JADFUO010000458.1 GCA_015222115.1 Bacteroidota bacterium
GCTTAAGTATCAGTCCTGCACTTGATAATAATTTCCTGCAAAATTCTTATGATATCTCCATTTTTTCTTATGAATTAAAAGAAGTGATGCGGCAATCTTTAAAATCGGGTATTCTTGCCAATGCAACAATCATCAGGCATAAAATAAATAACAAAAAATATGAATTTCCTTTTTTCTTCTTAAAATCATACGATGACATTGAAAAAATCACAGGCACTGAACTTGAAGACTTACTAAACGATACTTACTCAAAATACGGCAGTGAAAATACTATTGTTGTAACAAGGTCGAATAAAAGGGCAAATATTTTCAATCGTGAAATCAGGAATCGAATTCTATACCTTGAAGATGAAATATCTGCAGGCGATTATATGATGGTTGTCAGAAACAATTATTTCTGGCTTCCTTCCGATTCAAAAGCAGGGTTTATTGCAAACGGAGATATTATTGAATTACTGAGGATAAGAAAAATTGAAGATATTTACGGTTTTCGTTTTGCCGATGTAAGCATAAGACTTATTGATTATCCGGAAGAAAAAGAGATTGACGTTAAAATTCTGCTCAACACTATTATGGCTGAAACTCCTTCATTGCCAATAAATGACAGTAAAAAACTTTTTGATGAGATAATTAAAGATTATGATGATATACCAAGAAAAAGAAGTAGAGTTGAAAAAGTAATTAACAATCCTTATTACAATGCCTTGCAGGTAAAATTTTCTTATGCACTAACATGTCATAAAACTCAGGGTGGGCAGTGGGATGCCGTTTTTATTGACCAGGGATATATTACAGACCAAATGATAAATCATGAATTTTTAAGGTGGCTCTATACTGCCCTGACAAGAGCAGTAAAAAAATTATATTTAATTAATTTTAACGACAAATTTTTTAATAACTTATATGAGCATTAAAAAAATTATCATAAATCTTATCCCATTTCTTATTGGGATTTTTTTAGCATGGCTTTTGAGTTGGTGGGGATTTTGGGTGATATTCCCATGGATTGGCGGATGGATAAGCATCGGATGTTTTATCGCAATTTATAAAAAAGGAAAGGATAAAGACCTGGGCAGAAGGATAAGTATTTTAATGATCTCACCTGTATTTCTAATTTTTTTAGGAATATTTCAACATGAAAATTTACAATTAGAAGAAACTGTTTTTTACATAGCAGCAGGATATATTACCCGTGTTCTTATTCATTACATAATTGCAAAAATTTTAGGACCATTCATTTGGGGAAGGGGATTTTGCGGATGGGCTTGCTGGACGGCTGCAATTCTGGAATGGCTACCAATAAAAGAAAATCGTGCAATCCCTAAAAAATATACCCACATCAGATACATCGTTCTTGTAATTTCAATACTTATTCCAATTTTATTTATCCAATTTGGCTACGATTTCTTTAATAATCATATTTACGGAGATAGTGGCAATCTTTTTCAACATCACAAAACGCATCAATTAATCTGGTTCCTTGTTGGAAACGGTATATACTATGCTACAGCGATCCCATTAGCATTTATTTTTAAAAAGAAGCGGGCATTTTGTAAAATTGCTTGTCCTGTTGCTTTAATAATGAAATTACAAACAAGAGTGGCATTGATAAAATTAAAGCCAACAGGTAATGAATGTATTGAATGCGGTACATGCAATAAAAATTGCCCGATGGATGTAGATGTGATGTTTTACATAAAAAACGGCAAAAGTATAACTTCTACCGAATGTATTTTATGTGATATATGTAGAAATGTATGCCCTGTGAATGCAATAAAATGATAAGAATAATAGTAATCCTTTACAGCTAAATAAAATATTTCCTTATATTGATTTATCCCGAGCACTCGGGAGTGATTTAAGATTTTAGATTATATTAATAAGTACGACATTGTTCATTTTTTTAAATCATCCATTGTTATTACTCTTCCAATACCAACATTTATAAAATTCTCACCATATTCCTTTTTAAACAATTGTCTTGCATTATCTCCTGAACAGTGACAAGGGCCAACATATCTCACCCCTAATCTCATGAAACCGGAAACAATTTTTTCTATTTCTCTTTTGCTTTCACCGGCTAAATGAAAACCACCCATTACTAAAAGCACATCATTCTGAACCAAATATTTTGCCTTATTCACTATTTTTACAATGCCAGGATGTGCACATCCGGTTATTACAACTAATCCTTTTTCTGTCTGAATAATCAAAGATTGTTCTTTTATCCATAATCCCAGTTCACCTGTGGAATAAATCCCTTCACAAATCTTTAATGGCTCCCGAACCGCAACTACCTTGACACCATGTTCCATTATATCATCTTTAAAACTTTCAGGGAATGATTCAGGCAGATAAACAATAACTTTTGAATTCTTTTTAAGAAGACTGTTCAATCCTCCAACATGATCTCCGTGGATATGAGAAAGCACAATCAAATCTATTTCTTCAGGATTAATACTTAACTCTTGCAGGTTTGCCAACAATATTGAACCGTCTCCACCTGTATCAAAAAGGATAGTTTTTTCAGTTCCCCTTATAAGACATGAGAAACCCCATGCAGTTTTTAATCCTTCCTTATATGGATTATTGTCGTAAACAACAGTGATGCATGGATTTTTAACAGTTGTTGTAAATATATTTTCCTTGCTTTGCATAATTGGTATTTTTTTACTCTGTTTATGTTTTAAGAAAACAGCACCTGATATTGTGCCAATGGTTACTACAATTATAATAACTACAATTAATATTTTCTGCATTTGTATTATTTATTGTTATTAATTATAAAATTTATCATCTGTCCAGTTTTTAGGATTATTCAAAATATAATTTTGAATTCGGTTAAATGATTTATCGTTTCGTATTATATGTATTTCTTCAGTATATCCTGCATTTCTGCTTCTTGTTCTTCAATGCTTGATAATAGCTTGAACTGATTCCGGCATCTGTCTAAATTTTGATTCGGATGATGAATTTTAAAATACTTATCACCATTAAGATAATCTGTCAGAAAGCGAATACCAATAATATAGGTCATTAATTTTGCACCCAAAATCAGATTTTCTTTTTCTGTTTTTGTTAAAAAATCTTTTAATTCAGATAAATATCCCTTAGCAAGTGCTTTAAAAATTTCAAGCCGGACTTTTACTTTTTTAAGGTCTGTCTCATCTTCAGAAACAGGGCTGGTAAAAGTTCGCACCATATCACCGAAGTCATATAAAATACTTCCGGGCATCACAGTGTCAAGGTCAATAACACAAAGGGCTTTAGATGAATCTTTATCAAATAAAACATTGTTAAGTTTAGTATCGTTATGAGTAACTCTTTCACGTATTTTTTTGGTTGACATCAGGTTCGAAACTTCATCACTCAGATGTTGTTTATTTATCACAAAATTTATTTCTTTTTCTGCAAATTTTCTCCTGTCATACTTATCTTGCTTAACAGCTCTTTTCAGATCTTTTATTCTTTTATTTATATTATGAAAAAAATAAATTGTTCTATAAATAATTTGTGGATTGAAACTTTTAAGCATTGTCTGAAACTCACCAAAAGCTTTTGCGGCTTCATAAGCAATCTCCGTATTTTCTATAATTTCAAATGCTTCGCTGTTTTCAATAAAATTTAAAAGCCTCCAAATGTTTCCGTCAGCATCTGTGAAAAAATGATACCACTTTGTTCTTTTTAAAGGAAATAATTTCAGAGGGATTCTACCGGGTTTGTTTTTATAAAAATCTTGCATCTCCCTTATAACCACGAAGTTGTTATAGCATAGTCTGTCCGGCTTTTGGAATACATCAGTATTTATTCGTTGTAATAAATATTTATTTGGAAGCTCTTCATCAGTAATAATTAAAAATGAATCATTAATATGCCCCGAACCATACGGTGCTGCTGAAACAAATTTACCTTTGATGTCAAAGCCTTTAATTATGGATTTAAAATTATAAACCATAAAAAATTACAAATTTAATATTACGTTGCATGTGGTATAGAGCCAATGCTGTTAAGTTAAAGAATTTTATTTGATTTAAGAACAAGGATTAACAATTTTAGATTTACGAAGTAAATGCAATAAAATACATCAAGCCCATAAATTTTCAGGGTAATCTCCTTGCTCAACTAATTTTCTGATTTTTTCAATAGTTTTTGGCTTGTCATCTTTATAAGTTACTCCAAACCATTGGTCTTTGCTCCTAAGCATTCTCACAGTTGCTTTTGAAGTTTTTATCAGGTCGTTGATTACAGCCGGAATAAAAAATTCTGCTTTAGGATTA
>JADFUO010000459.1 GCA_015222115.1 Bacteroidota bacterium
GATTAGAATGGTACTTCTGTGATATGGGTTGAAACGAAAATTGATGGGTTGAAAATCGTTGAAATTTTAGCCCGTTGGACTTATTAAATTAGCCAATTTATGGAATACTGGATATTAATTGTATGGCAACCGAGATTGTTATATCTGCAAAAAATTTAACAAAAACCTACAAATTTTATAATAGCCATTATGACAGGGTCAAAGAAACTTTTAATCCTTTTGGGAAAAAGTATCATCAGCCCTTTAATGCCCTTCTTGATGTATCTTTTGATGTAAAAAAAGGCAATACTCTTGGTATTGTTGGTTGTAATGGCAGCGGCAAATCGACTTTATTGCAGATTGTATGTGGAATATTACAACCTTCCTCCGGATCAATACAGGTAAATGGAAGAATATCTGCGATTCTTGAACTGGGCGCAGGTTTTAGTCCTGAGTTTACAGGACGGCAGAATGTATATCTAAACGCTCAAATATTAGGATTGAATCGTGAAGAGATGGATACAAGTTTTGATGATATTGTCGCTTTTGCAGATATTAAAAAATTTATCGATCAGCCGGTTAAAACATATTCCAGCGGTATGTATATTCGCCTGGCTTTTGCAGTAGCAATAAATGTTAAGCCCGATATTTTAATTATTGACGAAGCACTGGCCGTAGGAGATGAGGCTTTCCAAAGAAAATGTTTTGCACAAATAAAGGCATTCCAAAAGAAAGGAGGAACAATTCTGTTTGTTTCTCATAACACTACTGCAGTAGTCGAGCTGTGCAATAGTGCTATCTTATTAGACCATGGGGAAGTATTGATAGCCGGAGCACCAAAATTAGTTGTCTCAAGGTATCATAAACTACTTTTTAGTCCGACGGATCGGACTGATTCAATTAGTAAAGAAAGCGGTGCAGATAATAATAAAAGTACTCAAAGTATGCTAAGTAATAAAGACAAGCAGGGTAAGCAATTGAAAGCTGATGTCTTTAGCGAGGAAAGGCTGCCTGAAAATTACGATTCCAAAATGTTGCCTAAAAGTACTATCTGGTATGAAAATAGAGGCGCAATCATTGAAAAACCTGTTATTATAACGGCTGATGGCTTTAAGGTCAATACATTGAATCAAGGTGACGAGTATATTTTCAGTTATAATGTAAGTTTTCAGGAGAAATGCTTTAATGTACGTTTTGCAATGATAATTAAAACCACCAGCGGGTTTGAACTTGGTGGTGCAGTTACGTCACAACCTGGCGAAGGTATTGATTATGTGAAACCAGGAACAACCATTAATGTTCACTTCCACTTCAGTTGTCTTCTATTACCGGCAATCTATTTTATGAACGCCGGTGTATTGGGGATGATTTCAGGGAAAGAGGTTTTCTTGCATAGAGGAATTGATGTGGCAATGTTTCGTGTTTTAAGAGATGATAACAGCATTGCAACAGCCACTGTGGATTTTAATATATCTTCATCATTTTCAGTGAGCTGAAATTTCTTTTTGCTTTTTTTGTTAATAGGAAAGGTATTTAATTAGAATGCAAAAATGTATTTTTATTTTAGGAATGCACAGGAGTGGCACTTCAGCAATTACAGGCGTATTAAAGATATTAGGTGTTAATTTAGGTTCGTCGTTAATGCCTCCTTTGGAAGATAATCCGAAAGGATATTTTGAAAATTTAAATGTATTTAAAGTAAATGAAGAAATATTAGGATCGATAAATTCATCTTGGGATAATC
>JADFUO010000050.1 GCA_015222115.1 Bacteroidota bacterium
AAGTCATTATATATGAAAACAAAAGAAGAAAGAACTTTGCCATATTTAATGACAATAATTTTTTATTACTTAGCATCTTATTTACTAAAGCAATTACAAATATCCCCAATTTTTTATTACTTTATTTTAGGGGCAACTTTTCTAATAATAATAACATTGATTATAAATTTTTTCTGGAAAATAAGCATTCACATGATAGGTATCGGCGGGATGCTTGGCACTTTGATAGGATTATCATTTTTATGGATGATAGATATTCCTTTTCTGATAATTTTACTGATATTGTGTTCAGGTATAACAGGCTTTGCCAGATTAAAACTCAACGCCCATAATCCTGTCCAGGTTTATACGGGCTTTGTTATTGGTACTTCGTTTATGCTATTACTATTTCTTGTTATAAGTTATTATTAAAAAGGCATTAATGATATTCCCACAGAAATTGGATACATATCTGGTCCTCTACCCGCTTTAAATAAATATGATAATGAATAATATGTAGTAATGTTAAACCAACGATAGCCAATTCTTACTGTCGGACCGTACCTAAACAATTCCAAATATTTAACATTTGTGGATTTTTGCTTTACCTTATCATTATTACCTGAAAAATCATCGCCTTTATATTTTGAATGTACGTTTAGTAAATATCCGACTTTAAAGCCGATAGCAGCCCTGAATTTACTTTTGGTCTTCACTCTGAACTCTATCGGAATATCAAGATAAGTGATAACAAGTTTGCTTTTTTTATAACTTATTGAATCAGGTATTTTTATAAATGTTGTTTCACCATTTATTTCTTCAGGTATAGAATTTCCATACATGTTGTGTGAACAAATTCCTAAACCAAAGGCAAAACTTAAATTACTGCTTCCAAACCGGTAATTGTACATTCCAAAAATATTTATTCCTCTGTTGATAGTAGAAAGCGCCAAACCTTCGGGCGTGTTTTGCCATATATCAGTAAAAATATCAATACCTGTACTGAATTTTCTTCTTGTACTTTCATTTACAACTTGCGAGTAACTGCTCGTTATTATAAATAATCCCAGCAGAAGAATTAGTAATTTTTTCATAGTTAAGCTGTTTTGTGTTTTATCTGGCAAATATACGATTTTATTTATTTTGTTTCTTGGTTCTTTGATTTTGAAATGACTTTTCTTTCATCTAATAAGCGATTTATTTCTTCTTCCGAAAGATTAGGATTCTTAAGTAATTCATCAATTTTTTCAATGTCGTTTATTATTTCCTGTTTTTCTTCAATGTGTTCAATTTCACCAAGTTCTTCTTTTAGTCTTTTAACAAGATCGGCAATAATAATTCGTATAGGTTCTCCAAATTGGCCTAACAATTCGTCAGAAAGCCTGTCTCTCATCATCTCATAATTGTTCAAAAACATATCAAAATTTTGATACATCATTTTATCTATTCCCGGAATATCATTAACTGATGTCCTGTCTTTGAGCTTTTTAAAAAGTTTTATCAACTGATCAAGATTTTGCTTAAATGATTCTATATTCTCATCCATAACATAAATTTTTAGAGAATAAAATTAATAATAAAATCATAACGATTTAATATTTAAATAATTTTGTTTAATTTTAAAAAACTTTTTTCTTGTTAATTTATACATGAGTTTATTTTAAACGATTCATTAAACTAAAAAATATTAATTTTATAAAAAAATTTGATATGGAAGAACAAACAAACAAAACAGAAAAACCTGCTTCTTCACTAACTGGTGTTTATATAAGACATTTTAAATTAAAATTAGGTATTTCTTTTATACTTGGTGCAGCAGTGGCTATCCTGATTATTTTATCAATTTTGCCTGTTGGAAATGATAAACTTGACTTTTCTGAAAAAGATTTGCTCGGAACAATGTACAATGCAAATTCTGCTTCAAGTAGCAGCCAGTCGCTTAAAATAAATATTGAACAGGTAAATTCAGATATAAATGTTAGTAATCTTTCACAGGGTTACATTCAGGTTCTTGCCGAAATTTCTTCACCCGAAGTTATCAATATGAAATTTATTTTTAACAATAACAACTTTAAAGTTTACGGATTGAGACCAATTATCCAAAACAGTGAAAGCAGTATCAGTTCAAATTTTGGATCTGTAATTATATCAAATCGTGGTGAAAATAAATTTGTTTTTCTACTGAAAAGCGAAAACAGATTACAAGATAAAGTTGATATTAAAATTTTCTCAAACGAATTTTTAATTTATGAAAATTCAATAATGGTAAAAAATTAAAAGAACCAAATTAATATAACCAATAATAAAAATAATTCATCATGAAAAGAAAAGTAACATTAATAGCAGTAATAGTTTTTATCGTGGTTGGTATTATTGCAATTGCAATTTTTTACCCGAGTCCAAAAGAAAACGAAACAAAAGGATCAATATCCGCAGACTGTCCGGTTCATGTATATCAGGTGGGCGAAATTTTTGAAATAGGATGTAGCGTGCCTCCCAGCGGTTCATGTAGCTTCTCCGACTCCAAAGGATGTATTTATCATGTTAATAATGTTGGTGATTCGGATATTTCGGAAGGTGATAATGTTATAGTTCTTGCCGAGATAATTGGTGGCGAAATTCAATATCTTGATGTTGATATTCCGGAATAAAATAAGTGTTTGATATCATTAATTTTGTAATTGTTGGAAATTATAAATAACATGACTGTAAAAGAGCCAATTAGTGAATTTTTAGATTATCTGTATCCAAATAAAAGTGAGATGATTTTGGGTAATACGCTTAATCAATTAAAACAATTTGAAAATGAAAATCATAATCAGTCTCTTACCGGTACTTATATTCCTGCTCTTACTTATTTACTTTGACAGTTTTAAACTAATAAAAAAACAAATAATTATTGCTTGTTTGCTATGGGGTATGTTAAGTGCCGGTTTTGCATACTTTGCCAATACATATTTACTCCAAAAAGCTTATTCGTTGAATATTCCCTTTTTATCGGATATGATTGCTCCTGTTATAGAAGAAACCTTAAAAATGCTTTTTCTGATATTTCTTATCAAAAAAAATAAGATTGGATTTATGATTGACGGTGCGATTTACGGTTTTGCCATAGGAGCCGGTTTTTCTATAATTGAAAACATTTTTTATCTCAGCAGCTTAACTTCAAATAATATTTTGT
>JADFUO010000460.1 GCA_015222115.1 Bacteroidota bacterium
ACTTAATACTATCTAACTATTTTAACATCCAAAGCATCTCTCAATCCGTTTCCGATGATCATAAATGCCAGTACAAGAAGCATGATGGCAACTCCCGGCAGGATTGCAAGATGCGCTGAGTCAAGAATGATATATGGATAGTTTTCCTTTATCATGGTTCCCCAGGAAGGCATAGGCGGTTGAACTCCAATGCCCAGGAAGCTTAAACCAGCTTCGATCAATATGGCAGCTGCAAAATTGGCAGCCGAAATCACTATAACCGGTCCCATAATATTGGGCAAAATATGCTTGCTGATGATGCGGAAATTCGAGAATCCCAGTGCTTTTCCTGCCTCAACAAATTCCTTTTCCCTGACACTTAATATTTGTCCTCTTACAACACGGGCAACCTCAACCCACATGGTCAGTCCCACGGCAACAAATACTTGCCAGAATCCCTTACCAAGTGCAAATGTAATAGCAATGACCAATAATAAGGTAGGAATGGACCATACTACATTAATGAACCAGATGATCAGGTTGTCGAGCCATCCCCTGAAGAACCCAGCCAGAGCACCAAGGGTTATTCCAATTATGAGTGAGATAAAAACAGCAATAAAACCGACAGATAAGCTTACACGTGCACCGATCATCAACTGACTTAACACATCTCTGCCAAATTTATCAGTTCCGAGGAGATATCTTCTGCTTTTAATATTATTTTTTTTGATTAATGCTCTTAATTCCTGGATAGCCTCCATGTGCTTTCTACCATAAAGGTCAGTAAAATGCAATGTGTCCTGCTGTAAAAATATTTCTTTTTGGATATCTACAGGATACAGAACATCAGCTATATTATATGTTAAATATCTTTTGGAAGTCGTACCGGTATCTGCGTATTCCTCAATACTGATCAGATCATCTTTAAATGAATAGTTGTTGTATGGAACAGAAATGTAAGAGCATTTTTGCCCGAATAGCATTACATGCAGGAAGTTTTGTGCCGGGATGATCTCATTTTTTCTGACATAAAGCATATTTACCCTGAAGCATGGCTTTTTTGCAGACAATTCGAGATGCTGGTCGTTAGCAAATGGGGTATTATCTGGTGTGATAAGGTAACCCATAATACTCATGACGACCATCAATATTATGAACCAGAGGGCACAATAAGCAAGTCTATTTCGCTTGAAACGCCGCCATGACATCCTTGATAACGACCCTGAACCTATGTATTTCTTTTTTTTGAAAAACAATATGAAAGATAACTATTTATAATAATTTCTCATGCATTCCATTGTGAAGGTTTATGGAAAAATTGTATATTTGCACTCCTTTTCATTATATGGTGCGTGTAGCTCAGCCTGGTTAGAGCATCGGATTGTGGTTCCGAGGGTCGTGGGTTCAAGTCCCATCATGCACCCAAAAAATTGGTCATCTGCCGTAGATGGCTTTATTTACTGCTATTTTAACGTGCTGCATTTGTCAAAAAAGGCGTGGTTATCTATGCTAAATAAAATTTTTATCTGAACTTTAAGGGGATATTTTTATATCTTTTTGTAATTTTTCAAAATACATAGCAAACGAGCGATAAAGAAAGTGTGTCCATTTGCCAAAAGGAACTATTATCAATGCCCATTGTACAAGAATAATTAAATGAAATAAATATATCCAGATATTATTTTCAAGTAAACTTGTATCTATAAAAATACGGACAATAAAAGCAGTAAATCCCAATAAAAACAGCCAAATAACAAAAAACCAATCAGATGGTTGTGAAAATTTACTTATTTCTTTTTTCTTTTTCATACGGCTTAATACAAAATCAAATGTAACAATAAATATTATTCCACTTTCCACATATCCAAGCACAATAATAAATAAATTTTCTGTGCCAAACCAATCAAGGACAATTGTAGTAAAAAGTAAAGCTAAATAACCACCTACAAGTATAAAATGTTCAAACCAACGAAACTGGTTATCATCACATCCTAATGTTCTTTTTTGTGTAAACATGTGGACAATTAAATCCCATATTCCCTTGAAATAGGATACAATAGGCACTTTTACTTTGGGCTTTAGTATTATAAACCACCACATACGAATAATATTTGGAATAAGAATTAAGGAAAAAACAGCTCCTATGGCAAGCATTTCAAATAAATGTCCATAGTGCATTATAGTTTCCAATTTAAAATTTTCATATATACTAAAAACAATTACACCTATAGCTGTAAGAATAAAAGCAATTATACTTAATTGTAAAAATTTGTATAATAAGCCTGATAAACCTGTCCAATCATATTTAGCCGTAAGCCATCTTCTGAGAGACATCATTAACTCACCTGGGTTTGCTTGACGCGGACAAGTTTCACTACATTCTCCACAATAATAACAGAGCCATGGTTTAAGTGAAGATTTTATGTCATTCTCCAAGCCTAAAATACTATATCGTATCATATCTCTCGGAAAAGAATTTTCTTCGGTTGATAAAGAACAAACGGCTGTACAAGTACCACAATTATAACAAGCATTAAAATCAAATGCACCGTATTCTTTTAATTCTGTTGCAAAATCAGGGTTTATTTGTGCCATCTTATTTCTTATTCTTTAATTTGTAATAATAATATTCGTCATCATCATCTAATTCGCCTGCTTCAATAAAACCATACTTCATCAATGTCATAAGATTATATGTAATAACATCAATATCCGATTCGATTTCTTTGGCTATTTCAGGAATAGTTTTCTGACCTGCTTCAAGGGATTTTAAGATTTCTCTCTTTAGTTTATTAAACGCTTTAATATTATTCCTGACTCTTTCTGAAACTTTGCGTTTTTCTTTTATAACATCAATAGTTTTCTTCATTATTATTTATGATTTTACGATTTTCTCAAACAATGTATCAATCTATCAAAGCATCTATCATACTTTCAATCTCAACATCCGTATATCCTATCAACTGAATAGAATTAGAAGGACATACAGGCAGACAAATACCACATCCTTTACAATTAGCTTCATTAACAACCGCAACTGTTTTACCATCATACTCTTTTTTTACAATTGCATCATAAGGACAAACGGCAGTGCATTTATCACACCAATTACATGATAATTTATCAATTTGCGCAAGTGTTGGTTCTAATTCGATTTCACCTTTACTAATTAAAGAATTAACTTTTGCTGCGGCAGATAATGACGATTTAACAGATTCGGTGATATTTAAAGGAGCCTGGCATGCTCCGGCAATAAGCACTCCGTCTATTACCGTTTCAACAGGCCGGAGTTTGGGATGAATTTCATTATAAAATTTATCTCTTCCTATAGGTACTTTCAAAATATTATTAATCGAATTGTTTTCCCGTGGCACCATACCTGTAACTAACACAACAAGGTCGGCGTTGACTTCTAATTCCTTATCGGCCGTTAATATATCTTTAATTTTTACGACAGTTTGTCCTTTTTCGTTATATACTTCCGTAGGCGAATCTTCAAAAGATTGTAAAAATATATCACCTTGTTTGGATGCTTTATTGTACAAAATTTCTTGTTTTCCGTAAGTTCGTATTCCCCTGGTAAAATGGAAGTTGTTAATTCCTTTGTATTTTTCTTTTAACATTATTGCTGTATGAATTGCCGATGTACAACAATAACGCGAACAATATTTATTTTCACCATCAACCTGGCGACTGCCTACGCAATAGATATAAGCAATATTTTTTATTTTATTACCATGATAAATTAACTCATCTTCTCTCAATTCGATCAATCGTTTTAGTTGTTGAAGAGTAATTATATTATCAATTTCTTTATATCCAAATTCACCTTTTTCGGGTTCATACGGACTGGCGCCGGTTGTTAACAAAACTGCTCCGACATTTATGTTGAGAATTTCTTCTTTTTGTTCGAGGTCAATATCAGAACAAATTTTCACACATTCACCGCATTTATTACAATGTTCAAAGTCAATTGCAGGAATTTCAGGAAATTCACTCGGATAGTTTTTATAAATTGCTTTTTGTTTTGTTAAACCGAAATTAAACGGGTCATCAAATTCAACCGGACATATTTCTACCGCTTTTTTAAATTTCGCCCAATCTAATTTACACCCGGATTTTACATATCTTGGTTCTATTTTTATTTTAATATCAAAGTCTCCAACACTTCCTGATTTTGAATCTATATCAGCACCGGTAAAAAGAGTAATATTATTTGTTTTTATTATTTTATTATAAAGTCGGGAAACGACTTCCCGGCCGGTTTCATTTGTAGTAAACAATTCGTTCCATTGTGAAGCTCTTCCGCCAACAAAATATTCTCTTTCGATTAAAAATACTTCGGTACCCATTTCGGCAAGTTCGATTGCTGCACGCATTCCGGCAATTCCTGCACCAACAACAAGAACCGCATTATTTGACGGAATTGATATGGGAGTTAATGCCTGCGAATGTTTAGCTCTTTCGATACCTGCCAGTACAAGTTTTATTGCCTTTTCCGTTGCTTTTGGCGGATTATCCGAATGCGCCCAGGAGCATTGTTCTCTCACATTAACCTGAATATAATTATAAGGATTTAATCCTGCTCTTTGAGCAACATTTCTGAAAGTAAACAAATGAAGTTTTGGCGAACACGAAGCAACAACAATTGCGTCAAGGTTTTGTTCCTTAATATCTTCGACTATTTCGTTTTGAGCTGAATCGGCACAAGCAAACATTGTTGTTTTTGAAAGAACAACTTCATTTTCTTTGCCGGCAATTTCTTTTACTTTTTCAACGTCAACATAATCAGAAATATTTGAGCCGCAATGACAAATATATACACCTATTCTTTTTTTCATTTTTTACCTCCTTTCAAATAGCCGGCAGTTTCGGCTGAGGCTGCGCCGGCAGATAATATTGAATCAGGAATATCCATTGGTCCTGATGAGGTACCTGCAACAAACACACCGTCAATATTTGTTTTTGCCGGGCTTGATAATTCATCTACTTGGTAAACATAATCAAAATCATCCTGTTCTATCTTAGTATTTTTGAACATTGTGGAAAAATCAGTATTTGGTAAAATACCTACCGAAAGAACAACAAGATCATGTTC
>JADFUO010000011.1 GCA_015222115.1 Bacteroidota bacterium
AGTGAACTCTCTAAAAAATAGAATTCATTTAAATGATATACCATTGAAGGTTAAAGATTATTTGAAACTATAAAAAGAAAAGCACGGCATACAACACTTAAGCATCGTTTTTCGGTGGTAGCCGAAATATGTGCTTTTTGTTGAACTAAACCTTCCTTTATCCTGGCATCTTTACCAGGTTAGCCAGATGGATACATTAAATATATTGTGGAATCGATTATTTGAGATGGTCTTGTTTGCAAATAATACATTTCATTTTGGTTGGATATTTTACAAAAACAACAGTATTTTATTCCGTAATTCACTATCAGGCATGCCGAAAAACATATAATGCTTGTTGTTATAAGTTGTTTCACTTACAAACAGGCATACCTCTCCTATGACTGTTTTTACACGCAGCCTAAGCAATCATACGGGAGTTTAACGATTGTTTTGTCTTTGTTGCAGGTGGTGCTCTTTTACCATGGATAAACCGGTTAGGGATGGTTTCAATAATCACCATTTTTCCACCACAACATTTACATACCCCCGGTTTAATGCCCATTCTTTCAAAAGCAATTTCCTGCCATGGTTTTTTTGTTGGGGTAGGTGGGCAAACGGCATTTAAGGACTTCCTGATGATGGCCAGTGACTTTGTTTTTGAGGCACTTGAAAGAAAACCGTAATGCCTGATGCGTGTAAAGCCCGGTGGAAGTATATGCTGACAGAATAACCGCAGGAATTCTTCACCCGGCAATGTGGTTGTTTGTGGTGCGTAGTTGTTCTTGTAATCTTTCCATGTAAAGCTTACGTTTATATCATCAACACTTATTATCCTGTCGTTAGAAATAGCTGTTCTATGGGTATACCTGCCTAAGTAATTGATTACCTGTTTGGGTCCGCCAAATGGTTGTTTGGCATACACTACCCAGTCCTTATCAAATAGTTTATTGGGGATTTGCCCGGATATTGTCCCGCATTTTTTCAATATCCTGATCTGTTTAACAAAACGGGCACTGAACACATCACTGAGTTGATCAACTTTGAAAAGGTATTTTCCCCTGTTCCGGGAATGTTTCCATTTTCCGTTGGACATCAATGCACCTGCCGGTACAATAAGGTGCAAATGTGGGTGATAATTGAGGTTTTGCCCACACGTGTGCAATATTGCTGTGGCACCAATTGTGCCGCCAATCCATTTTTTTGTTTTCCCAAAACCCTTCATCACATCCCACACAACGGAAAACAACAGGTTGTACATAGCCACCTGATTGTTCAAGAAAAGGCTGTTGAGTTTATCGGGAACAGTAAAGACTACATGGAAATATTTTACAGGGAGCAGATCAGCTTCCCGGTTCATAATCCACTTTTCTTTTTCAATGGCCCCACATTTTGGACAGTGCCTGTTGCGGCAGCTATTGTAGGCAACACGAATTTCTCCGCAATCTTCACAAGCTTCAATATGTCCGCCCATATACTCGGTGCGGCACTTCTGCAAAGCGTTTAATGCCTGCAGTTTATATGCCGGGAGTTTATTTTCTGTATTAAAAGACGGTAAGAAATTGTTAATGACGTTTGCCAGTTCATGAGCCGGATGGCTACTCATTGCCTTTTTCGTAAAGCGGTTCCATGCAACCAAATTTCTTAACCGGGCCCAACCTGGCAATATGCAAATAGATCAATGTTGTCCTGATGTCTGCATGTCCCAGGGATTCTTTTAATACCATTATGTTTTGTCCTGCTTCCAGTTGGTGTGTGGCATAAGTATGCCTTAGGGTATGTACGCATACATCCTTTTTTATCCCGGCTTTTTCAACGGCGTCTTTGAGCAATGACCGTATCCGTGTTTTACTAATGGGCATACCTTTGCGCACAGGGCTTTCGAATAAGTAATCCCTGGGGCTGTTTAGGGCAAGGTGTTTCTTAATGCCCCTTATTGCATGTGATGACATGGTAATGTAACGGTCTTTCTTATTTTTAGCCTGGCGCACATGGATTTGTCCCCGGTCAAGGTCAACGTTGCCAATAAGAAGGTTAACCAGCTCGTCAATGCGTATTCCTGTGTCATAGGTTAACCCAAACATTACTTTTTCCAGTAGCCGTTCAGGTGCTTTGAGTAATCTTATAACTTCCTGTTTTGACAACACCACAGGCAATTTGTTGGCATGTTTAATTGAAGGCAATGCTAAATGGAGTTCTTCTTTACCGAATAATTGGTATAGCTTTCGCAAACCATACACCAAATGTTTGAACGAACTAAGACTGTCGGTATCCTTTTGGATTAAGTAGTAAAGGTATTCCTCCAGTTCTCCAATTTCAAGTTCCAATGGCGTCCTTTTGTAATAAAGTGCCAGCTTGGACATCTGGCGAAGGTAATTTTCATGTGTGGACTTTGCTTTATTGTTTATAACCAGTTTACGGGTAAACTCATCGCCCATTTGTTGAAACCCTACAACCTGGTTGCAAGCTTCATAATAAATTGTACTTTTACTCATGCTTATATATTTTAAGTTTAACATGAGCAAAATGTAAGCATTTTACTGTTGAACTAAAGCTACCCCGCTTCGGCGGGGTTTAGTTCAACACGCAATCATAGCCAATTGGCGCATTACGTTCATCAAGACAAAGAAGTGAAAAATTTAAACATATATAAATCAACTAGCATCCAGCGAGAAAAACGCCAACTGGCCATATTGCGGGAACATTCTGGATACAGACAGGTGTTAATACCTGACTGTGCTACTACAAATCAAAATCAACCATTTGTATAAAATATTGAAATTTGTATACATGTGAGATTTGAAACGTAAAGAAAAATTGAAAATCTTTACATAAAGTATTATCTTTGTATAAATAATTCAAAAATCTTTACATATGAGCTCAGTTGAAAAGTGGATTTTAAAAGAATTGCCTTTAACCATAGATATAGAGACAAAACAAATATTGAAGAGTTTGCCTTCAGCTCATGCTGCATTGGCTGAATTAAAAGGAATCGCATCTACCATCCCAAATCAAAACATCTTAATCAATACGCTTGGGCTGCAAGAAGCAAAAGATAGTTCTGCAATAGAAAATATTATAACAACCCATGATGATTTGTATAAATCAGAATTAAATTTCGACTCATTTAAATCATTAAATGCTAAAGAAGTTCAAAATTACATTGCAGCCTTAAAAAAAGGATTCGAATTAATTTCGAAAAACGGAATATTGATCAACAAAACCATATTACAAATTCAGGAAGTATTAGAGAATAACAAAGCCGGATTTCGAAAGTTGCCAGGAACAGCCTTAAAAAATGTGGCATCAGGTGAAACAATTTATACGCCACCCCAGGATTATAATGATATAAATCGATTAATGACAAACCTTGAGAAATTCATCAATAATTCTGAAATATGTGAT
>JADFUO010000461.1 GCA_015222115.1 Bacteroidota bacterium
TAAGAAATTAACTGACTAAAATTAAGTACCATGAAAAATCAAGTTTAAATTTTATACTAATTGGTGTATAATTTCACCACGTTTGAGAATGGATTGTATATTATGCGAATCATTTCAGATAAAGGATTTGAAACAAGAAAAATACAAGTATCAGAATAATCTGCGATATGAAAAAGTTTAAAACAATACTGATAATATTAATGCTTGTAATAAGCAATATTGCCTATGCCCAAAATTTATCATTCGGCATTAAAGACGGTATAAGCCGATCAGATATCAGGTTTCAATATAAAGATTTTGATGATTCACGCTACTTCCGGGTTAACAACTTAAAAGGAGAAAGGAATTATGGGTTAATGCTTAACTATCAAATAACTAATTTCTTTTCTATACAATCTGAACTTTATCATTCAGAAAAGGGGTTTGAGTTTAACCTTTGTACAGATATGGATGGCGGTACTGGAGTTTTCGGTGACTATAAGATGACTTATATTACCATACCCTTGTTGGCCAATTTTGAAATTGGTAAATCATTAAAATTTTACGGGTATGCCGGATTATACATGAGTTTCCTGAATTCAGCTAAAAACCAAATAACGGGTACTTCAACTGCTTCACCTGATTTTCTCCATTATGATTTTAGCTATGATCCCACAAGTAAATTGTATAAAAATGAATCGGGAGCTTTAATTGGATTGGGAGTAAAAATACCATTATGTAACAAGGTTAAGTTATTTGTTGACACAAGATATGAAACCGGTTTAACAAAAGCTGCCAGGAATGATACAGAATACGAATATTATCATGTTATTGGCAGCTTTAAGGATGTTTATAACCGGTCGGTTTCCGTTAACTGGGGTATTTTATACAGATTTAAAAGTCCGGAGTAAATCTACTCACCGGCAGGATATTACTAAACAGGAACAGGTCTGTTGATATTCTCTTCAAGAGAAATAAATGTCTCCGTTCTTGAGATACCATTTATCTTTTGCAAGTAATCAGATAGAATAGTTTTAAGATGATCATTGTCCCGGGCAAAAACCTTAATGAAAATAGAATAGATTCCTGTAGTATAATGACTCTGTGTTATTTCGGGAATCTTCCTAATCTGCTCTATCACCTTGTCGTGAAGACTGGCATGATCCAGAAAAATTCCGATGTAAGCACAGGTCTTATACCCCAGCTTTTTTGTATCTATCTTAAATTCCGAGCCGGTTAATACCCCCTTTTGAAACAACCGGTTGATCCGTTGATGAATGGCTGCACCCGATACATTGCATTCCCGGGCCACTTCCAGATAGGGCACCCTGGCATTCTTTGTAATAATTGAAAGTATCTTTCTGTCCAAACTATCAATTTGTAAGCTATCTTCCATTTTTATTAAGCGTTAATTAGAATATAATATAAAATACACAAATATAGTTATAATTTGTAAGTAAACAAAAATATTTTGTAATTAATTGTAATAATATCTTGTATTTTACTATTAAATAGTTATTTTTGACCTGTTATTTATTAATACAAACGATTTGTTTCAAAAATCATAATTTCAAAATTTTTATTATATGTGTGGATTTACAGTTTATACAGGGAGCGATAAAATGCTCAGATTAAATATTGCCCATGATTTTCATAAAGTAAAATACAGAGGGCCTGATAATACCCATACAAAAGATTTTGGAGAGAATGGCTGGATGGGGTTTCACAGGTTAAAGATTATTGATACTTCAGATAATGGAAACCAGCCGTTAATACATGAAAATATTCATTTAATATGCAATGGGGAAGTTTATAACTATAAACAATTGCGTGAATTGTACGAAGATTCTTATGAATTCCAGTCAGACAGCGATTGTGAAGTAATTATTCCCATGTTTTTAGAAAAGGGAATTAAAAAAACCGCACTGGAATTAGATGCCGAGTTTGTGTGCATCATCTACGATTCTGAGCAAAAAAAGTATTATGCTGCACGCGATCCAATTGGAATTCGTCCAATGTTTTATGGTTATTCAAAGAACGGTGAAATCATGTTTGCAAGTGAGATGAAAACATTACATAGTTCGTGTAAACAAATTAAACCTTTCCCTCCCGGATATTATTATGATGGTGAAAAATTTGAATCTTACACGGATATATCGCATGTAGAAAGATATATGGAGGATAAGTTAGAAGATGTGTTCAGAAAAATAAAAGAATTACTGACGAAAGGTGTAAAAAAACGCCTGCACTCAGATGTTCCTCTTGGATTTTTATGCAGTGGCGGACTTGATTCCAGTTTAATTTGTTCAATTGCAGCAAGAATACTGGATAAGCCAATAAAAACTTTTGCTGTTGGTATTGAAGACGGACCAATTGATACGAAATATGCAAGAATCGTAGCTGATTATTTGGGCACTGACCATACTGAAGTATTATTTACCAAACAAGATATCTTTGATACATTAACTACTTTGATCTACAATATTGAAACCTGGGATATTACTACTATCAGGGCATCTATGGGAATGTATATACTTTGCAAATGGATATCGGAAAATACAGATATTAAAGTACTTATGACCGGCGAAATCAGTGATGAAATATTTGGATATAAGTATACTGATTTTGCTCCATCCCCCAATGCTTTCCAAAAAGAAGCAGAAAAACGTATTCGGGAAATATATATGTACGATGTATTAAGGGCAGATAGATGTATTTCATCGAATGGAATTGAGTCCCGCGTGCCTTTTGGTGATTTAGATTTTATCAAGTATGTTATGAGTATTCATCCTGAAAAGAAAATGAATTTTACAGGAATTGGGAAATACCTGTTAAGAAA
>JADFUO010000051.1 GCA_015222115.1 Bacteroidota bacterium
CATATTCCTTATTATAAATGCCTCAAAAAGTGTCCCTCCGAGGTAAACTTTAATGTTATTTGTTTGATATAAGTCAATTTTTTCTTCAACATTTTTTGTAACAACAGAAGTTCCGAATCCTAATTTCATAAAATCAATTAATTCTTCTGATGTATAAATCAAGTCTTCTGCCTGACGTAAACTAAGTCCTTTATCCATAACCATTACTATGCCGGTTGTTCTTGGTTTTGATGATCTTTCGGGTAAATAAGGTAAATGTATCTTCATGATTATTCTTCTTTTCTGAATATTTCAATTATATTTTGAATATTTTGATTCTTTCTTAATTCGGGTTGATATTCAAATATTTGAGTGTGTTTTTTAAAGTTCAGGCTAAGGGCAATTTCAAGGTAACGATATGCTTCCTTTGTATTTCCGGTTTTTAGCAAGTAAATGAACAGGCGGTAATAAAAATCCGTATTTTTCGGTTGTTGTTCAATACCTTTTTCAAGAATTTCAATAGCTTTTTCAAAGTCGTTATTTTCAACATATAAATTTGAATAATCAAGCCATATATCGGGGTTAAAAGGGTCTAATTCACTTACCTTTGAATATGATGTATGTGATTCCTCAATTAATCCTGCTTTATATTGAGCATCACCAAGTATATACCAGAATTCAGGGTTGCTGTTATCAATTTCAGTGGCTTTTTTCATGTACTTTAATGCGGTTTTTAAATTACCGAGTTCATCTGTTGCAATACCGGCTCCCATCCAGGCATCAGCAAGTTTATCATCAATCTGAATAGCCATTTTATAACTTTCTGCTGCAGAATTAAAATCATCAAGTTTTTCATAACATTCACCGATATAATAATATGTCATGGCATCGGGTTCTTCGTAATTGAATGTTTCCTTGTAAACATTTATTGCATCTTTATAAAGATTTAAGTTAGCATACGAATTTGCTTTGTTAAAATATGCCGATGCAAAACTTTCGTCAATAGCAATAGCATAATCATAAGCTTCAATAGCTTTTTCAAATAATTCAAGATTATTGTATGAAATTCCAAGGTTAAACCATGCCGAATTTGAGTAAGGATGTTTATTTATAAATTGCTTGAAAAATTTTATACTATCTTCTGAACGATTGCTTAATTCGTAGCAAAATGATAGTTCATAAATAATGGCTTCATTTTCAGGATTTACAGAAAGAATTTTTTTCAGATATGTTATTGAGTTATCATAATCGCCAATGTTTTCGTATTCAAACGCAATGTTTGTATAAACATCTTCCATGTCATCCGAATTGTCTATTGCCTTTTTATATTCCTGTATTGCAAGCTTTGGTTTTTTTTGTTGTCCGTAAATAGCTCCTTTCACTAGGTATACTTCAGGATTATTTGGTTCAAGTGTTTCAATTTTAAGTAACAGTTCCAAAGCTTTTTCTGATTTATTTGTTGAAAGCAACAATTGTACTTTCTTAAACATTAAATTTACGCAGGAAGGATGTTGCTGGCTGGCAAATTTCAGAGCAGCACTTGATTTTTTTAAATTGTTTTTATCAAGATAAAAATCAATAATATTCTCAAATTCATCAACATCAAAAAAATAATGCTGGTCAATACGAAGCATTTCTTCAAACCTGGCAACTAAAGTATTGATCTGTTTGTCGTAATTTCGTTCCTGATAATTCTGCATTGTAATTATTAATAAAAATTAAATCATTGCAAAATTAGTAAAATTGTAAATATGAAATAGCAAAAATATTTAATTAGAAAAAAATATTCCAAACGCAGAGACGCAAAGGCGCAGAGAAAAAAAATGACAACTGAATGACTATTGAATGGCAACTAAATAACTCCGTGAAATATACCGGTAAATCGCCAATCATTCCAGCAATTTCCAATTACCAAAAAAAATAAGCCACAGATTACACAGATTTTCACAGATGAATAAATA
>JADFUO010000462.1 GCA_015222115.1 Bacteroidota bacterium
TAAAAGTAAAAAGTAAAAAAAACTAAACTCGCCCATTCAAAAATTTCATCATTTCTTCACTAATTCTATCATTGAAAAATCTTTGCCTTCACCTTAGCCTAACGACTGAAAGTAGTCCGTATGGAGCCTCAGCCCTGAAAATTTAAGTTAGCTCTACTGTGTATCATTTTAATCTAAAATCTAAAATCACTCCCGAGTACTCGGGATAAAATTAATTTAAGGAAATAATTTATACTTTTGCCTTCAGACTTTCGACCAACGGGAGTCCGTATGGATGTCTTTTATCTTTGTGCTATGATTGCAGAAATTATTTCAATTGGTGATGAATTATTAATCGGTCAGGTTGTTAACACAAATGCCTCATGGATAGCAGAACAATTAAATCTTGCAGGGATTGAAGTTCAGCAAATCACAACAATTTCAGATAAAAGAGAACAGATACTTAAAATCCTTGCCCGGGCATATTTAAGGTCAGATATTATTTTGATCACAGGTGGTTTAGGACCAACAAAGGATGATATAACAAAACAAACACTTTGTGAATTTTTCAATACTTCATTGGTTTTTAATAACGAAGCTTACGAACAAATATATGAATTATTTAAAGCAAGAGGATTTAAAGTAACCGAACTGAACAGGCAGCAAGCTGAACTGCCTGCAAATTGTATTCCGTTGAAAAACAAAAATGGAACAGCACCGGGAATGTGGTTCAATAAAGACGGAAAAATATTTGTTTCAATGCCAGGTGTTCCTTTTGAAATGAAACCTATGATAACCGAACAAGTAATTCCAAGACTCAGAAAATTTTATAAAACAGGTTTTATTATCCATAAAACTATTTTAACTCAAGGCATTGGCGAATCATTTTTAACTGAAATAATTTCTGACTGGGAGAAAAACCTGCCTGAAAATTTCAGTCTTGCATACCTGCCACAGCCGGGCATTGTTCGATTAAGGATAACAGCCAAAGGGAACAATAAAGAAAAATTAATACAGGAAATTAATTCTTTTTCCGGAAAATTGCAGGAAATTATCCCTGATTTAATTTTCGGATATGAAAAAGATACTCTTGAAGAAATTACCGGGAAATTATTAAAAGACAAAAATCAAACTCTGTCAACTGCCGAAAGCTGCACAGGAGGATACATTTCTCATCTTATTACAAGTGTTCCGGGAAGTTCAAATTATTATATAGGTTCGGTAATTGCTTATTCAAACCAAATTAAAGAAAGTTTACTTGGTGTAAAAAACAAAACTTTAATTGATAATGGTGCGGTTAGCAAGCAGGTAGTTACTGAAATGGCATTGGGAGTTCAACAAAAATTCAAAACCGATTATGCTATTGCAACATCCGGTATTGCAGGACCTGATGGCGGAACCGAAAAAAAACCTGTGGGAACAACCTGGATTGCTATTGCAACTCCCGGTAAAAAAGTAATTGCAAAAAAATATTTATTCGGTGAACAACGCGGAAGGAATATTCGCAAAGCAGCTTTAACCGCCCTGAATATGTTGAGGAAGGAGTTGATTACTTAATTTGTTTATTGATTAAGGTCAATCTTCAATAACCAGCCATATTGACACTTCAACTTAAACCCATCTGCCTATTTGTCAGTTGTTTAGTATGATTTTAAGTACATTCTCAATTGGTACAGAAATTGACATTTCAATTCCAGAAAAATTAATTTTATTAATAAAAAATATGGAGGATAAAAAAATGAATTTAGTAAGATGGAACAATCATCCGTTTTTTTCAGATTTATTTGAAAATTTATTGCCAAAAATTTACAACAAAGAATTATGCGACGAATGTATTCCGGCTGCAAACATAATTGAAAATAAAGATTCTTTTGAACTGGAAATTGCAGCTCCGGGAATGAACAAAAAAGATTTTAAAATTAATCTCGATAATAACATTTTAACCATTTTATCTGAAAGGGAAAGCAAAAAAGAAGAAAAGTCTGAAAAAAATGAAGATAATGTAAGCTACACACGCAGAGAGTTTATTTACAGTTCATTCAACCGCTCTTTTACTTTGCCGAAAAGTATTGAACTTGACAAAATAAAAGCTGATTACAAAAACGGAATTTTAAATATTTCGCTTCCCAAAAAAGATGAAGAAAAATTGAATGTTAAAAAAGAAATTTTGGTTTCATAAATAAGTGTAAATTTTGGTTAATAATTAAAAAAGTCTGCCGTTCACGGCAGACTTTTTTGTTTTAATGATATATAATTATTTTCTTAATTCTTAAGATTTTATTGGCTTTTATTATTTATTCGTCTCAAATTCGTGAATTCGTGGCGTTTATTTATCTAAGTAGTTATATTTCTATAAATTTCCACAAATTTCTATATAGTTTCAACCTAATTTAATTTATCTTTGCGAAAAATTTTTAATCCCTAAAAAATCATATTATGAATTTAAGAAACATTTTAATTGCTTTATTTTTAATATCCGGCGTAGCCTTATATTCTCAGACACCAAATAGAAAAATTTATGATGAAAAAGCCGGTCAGCATGTACTTATCGGAAAATGTAACCTTAAAGGCTTGAAAACAGGTAATTTCGGTTATCATTTTAATATTGAATATAAAGAATATATCCCCAATGCCTCTGTTATTGAAAAAATCAAGGAACATTTGGATGGTGTTACAGTTACAGTTGTATTAGGCACATGGTGCAGCGACAGCGAATTACAATTACCACGATTTTATAAAATTATGGATATGGTAAATTTCAATAAAAAAAACATATCATTAATTGGTGTTGATACAAAAATACAAACCTATATCACTGATATTAGTGATTTAGAAATCGAATTAATCCCTACATTTATTTTTTATCGCAATGGTAAAGAAATCGGGCGCATAGTTGAAACTCCCAAAAAAACTCTTGAGAAAGACATTTTGAAAAAAATCAAGTAACCGATTTGACATTTTGAATGAAAATTATTAATACTATTAAAAATACTAAAGAGTATTTAAAAAATATCCGATTGCAAAACCTGTCAATAGGATTTGTGCCTACAATGGGAGCATTACATGAAGGTCATCTTGAACTCATTAGAAAAGCAAAAAATGAAAATGATTTTGTTGTGTGTAGTATTTTCGTAAATCCAATCCAGTTTAACAACCGTGAAGACCTTGAAAAATATCCGGGAATTTTAGAAAATGATATTTCAGAATTAGAAAAAACCGGTTGTGATCTTTTATTTTCTCCATCTGTTAAAGAAATGTACCCTGCTCCTGTAAAAACCAAGTATGATTTCGGAGATCTGGAAAAAGTTATGGAAGGGAAGCACAGGCCAGGGCATTTTAACGGAGTGGCTATTGTTGTTAAAAAATTATTTGAAATCATAAAACCTGATAAATCATATTTTGGTGAAAAGGATTATCAACAACTTGTAATTATTCAGGCATTGGTAAAAAAATATAATATTCCGGTTGAAATTGTTCCTTGTGCTACTGTCAGAGAACCTGATGGATTAGCAAAAAGTTCAAGAAATAAACGTTTAACACCCGAAGAAAGAAAAATAGCCCCTGTTATTTATCAAATATTAAAAGAAGTAAAAAATAAAGCAGGGAAGACCCCAATTAACGAGTTAAACAAATGGGTTGAACAACAAATAAATAATTACAAAGGTATGAAACTGGAATATTTTGAGATTGTTAATAAAAAAACACTCCAACCCATTGAAAGCTGGGAAAATAAAGATTGCATTGTTTGTATTGCACTTTTTTTAGGAAAAGTTCGTTTGATAGATAATATAATTCTGTTTTAGTCCAACTCGCTTTTAAAATATTTTAGTATTTTTGCAGCATCATGAAAATAGAAGTTTTAAAATCAAAAATCCACAGGGCAACTATTACACAAGCTAATTTAAATTATATCGGCAGTATTGAAATTGATGAAAATTTAATGGATGCTGCCAATTTAATTGAAAACGAAAAAGTTCACATATATAATATTTCAAACGGTGAACGACTTGTAACTTATGTAATTAAAGGACAAAGGGGTTCCGGAATAATTTCACTGAATGGTGCTGCCGCCCGAAAAGCTCAGATTGGCGACCTGATCATAATCATTTCTTATGCCTCAATAGAATTTGAAGAAGCAAAGAAATTTAAACCCTCAATCATTTTTCCTGATAATAACCAACTAACCTGATTTTTTTGAAGAAGAAAATTATAGCTGTATTTAAGTATCTGGTATTTCTGTTTATTGGGCTGTTTTTGCTATGGCTAGTTTACAGGAAATTAAATTTGCAATTGGTTATCCGGCAAATTTTAAATGCTAATTATTGGTGGATTCTGTTGTCTTTTGTTTTTGGAATAATTAGCCATATTGCCAGAGCTATTCGCTGGAACATTCTGATAAACTCCTTAGGTTATAAAACCAAAACAAGCACTACTTTTTATGCTGTAATGATAGGATA
>JADFUO010000463.1 GCA_015222115.1 Bacteroidota bacterium
CTGTTGTAGTCATAATTTTTATCACTAACGAATTCTCATTCAAAACTATTCGCCTAAATATTATTAACGGAATGAGCCGCTTTGATTTTCTTTTATCCAAGCTGCAATTTTTATTTTTATTAAGTTTTGGCGCCACATTAGTTATAATAATTACCGGTTTGATATTAGGTTTTATCAACTCATCAAATATTTCAGTTACCATAATTTTCAGCAAGTTTATATATATTTTTGCCTATTTTCTTGAAGTTTTCAGCTTCCTTGTTTTTGCTCTTTTTATAGGATTTTTAGTTAAAAAATCAGGTTTAGCAATAGGTTTATTATTACTTTACAATTATATTATTGAACCCATAATTGTTTACAAATTACCTGATGGGATTGATGAATATATGCCTTTAAGGGCAATAAGCAATCTGATTGACATTCCTAATACGGCTTTAATGCAGCTTGTCGGGGTAAATTTCCGTGATTATATTGCATTTACTGATGTTGCCGTTTGTATTGGCTATACAGCATTATTTACTTTCCTTACTTATTTAATATTAAAAAAGAGAGATCTTTAATAATTTTTTTAATAAAATCTTTTAATAATTTTTTATTAAAGAAAAAATCTTGATAATCAATATGCAATTAGCTCCTCTTTCTGGGGTGATATTAAAATTATTTTTAAAACTATACCTGTCATTTTCCGCAAAAGTGATATATAAAAACCTAAGCCTGTTCTGAATAAAAGACCTTGAGAAATTATTTAGACTTATTCAAAGCTTTTAACCGTTTCAACAATGGTGGATGTGAATAATAAAAGAAAACATAAACAGGATGTGGTTTCAGGTTGCTGAGATTATTTACAGACAATCTTTTTAAAGCTGCGATTAAAGCCTGAGCATTATAGTTCACACCTGCAAATCTGTCGGCAATGTATTCATTTTTCCGTGAAACAATATTCATAACCAATCCTAAAATTAATGATAACGGACTGTAGAGCAATCCAAATGCAAGTATTCCCATATGAAAGCTTCCCTCATTAGCTCCAAGTGCCTTAGATAAAACAGGGTTTCCAATAAACAATGACAGTATAAACAACATTAACCCGGTTTGAGCCAAAGAAATAATTATCCCTGTTAAAGTATGTTTCTTTTTATAATGACCTATTTCGTGTGCAAGAATAGCAACTAATTCATCAGCAGAATGATCATTTATTAAAGTATCGTACAGTACAATACGTTTTTTTGCACCCAAACCGCTGAAATAAGCATTTGCCTTTTTCGACCGTTTTGAACCGTCAATAACAAAAATATTATCCAGTTTGAATCCAACCTTTCTTGCAAAATTCTCAATAGCATCACGTAATTCACCATCCTTTAAAGGTGTTTGCTTATTAAATATAGGCACAATCAATGTTGAATAAAACATGGTCATAAAAATCATAAAAACACTAATTGCACCCCACGCAATAATCCAAAACCATTTGCCTGTAGAAATATAAATTAAAACAATTAATGCCAATAACCCTCCTCCTATTATTGCTCCGAGCAATAATCCCTTAATTTTGTCAAGAATAAATGTTTTTGGAGTGGTTTTATTAAAACCGAACTTTTCTTCAATAACAAAAGTGCTGTATATTGAAAATGGTGTTGAGAGTATATCAGCAGCCAAACCCAATATCCCGAAAAAGAATAATGCCATTAATATAGGATTTGTTGTATAATGCCTGACAAATTCATCAATATAGGCAAATCCTCCGAATATCAACATTAACATCATAGCAATAAATGTTATGGAATCGGTAAGCAATGAAAACCGTTGTTTTACTTTTTCATAATCCTGCGATTTACGGTATTTATTTTCTTCATATATACCCTCAAGCTCTTTTGGCAATGTATTGCTCCAATAAGTACTATTCAAATAATCAAGAATTCTCTCAAGTAAATAACTAAAAATTAAAATGCCTATTATGATATAAAATAATGTTAGTGACGTCATTTTTATATATTTTAAAAAATCAAAGTATTAAACACAATTTCGTTTGGATAAAGCCACCTGCTGTGGAAAATCAAACAATTGTTACATGTTACCCATACGGGCTTGCTTCGCTTCGCAAGTTACGTGTTACAGGTTGTTAGTAAAAAAACCTGAAATCCCGAAATGATCAAAATTTTTAAATAAATTCTAAATACTTAGTTTATATACAGACTCTAAATATACCCCATAATAGCATAAGTTATATAACCTAATGTTTCGTGTGTTAGTCTTTGCCAAAGAACAAAATTTATTAATTGGGGTACAAAAAGATGTTCAAACTGAAATCTCCTGTCGCCTGCATATTTATTTGTACTGTATGGTGTTGCAA
>JADFUO010000464.1 GCA_015222115.1 Bacteroidota bacterium
ATTCAATGGTAATTCAATGGTAATTCAATGGTAATTCAATGGTGATTTAATGGTAATTCAATGGTAATTCAATGGTAATTCAATGGTAATTCAATGGTGATTTAATGGTAATTCAATG
The DNA here is from genome assembly GCA_015222115.1 of Bacteroidota bacterium. Classification (GTDB taxonomy): domain Bacteria; phylum Bacteroidota; class Bacteroidia; order Bacteroidales; family JADFUO01; genus JADFUO01. The sequence goes on from JADFUO010000464.1 coordinate 119, forward strand.
GTGATTTAATGGTAATTTAATGGTAATTCATAGTAATTTAATAGTAATTCATAGTAATTTAAATGACAGCCCCGAAAAATCGGGATAAACTCCGCGAATGATATATTTCGATATTGAAAAATTACGAATTACGAATTACGGATCACGGATTGATTTCAGATTTTAGATTTTAGATTTTAAATGTCTTCTGTTTTAGTCACTTTTAAAAAAATAAATAACCATAACAAAACTATTCTATAACAATAAATTACAGAAATATTTTAAATTTTTTTCAAAAAACACTTGACTTTTGTTTAATATTGAGTAATTTTGTTACTCGTTTTCGTTTTGCAAGATATATAATACATGTTTTAATAACACTAAATATCTTGTAAAAAGTAATTTATTTTTAAATATCAGCAAAATATGCTTGATACATTAATAACCTCCAAAACACGTATAAAACTGCTGCTGAAATTCTTCCTGAACAGCGACTCCAGTGCCTATCTACGCAATCTTGAAAATGAGTTCGGTGAATCAACAAACTCCATCAGGATTGAACTGATACGGTTTGAAAAAGCCGGATTATTAAAATCACAATATAAAGGAAACAAGAAATTCTTCCGGGCAAATACCGAACACCCATTATTTTATGCTATAAACAATTTATTAAGGAAACATTTAGGCTTTGACCGGATAATTGAAATCGTTGTAAAAAAACTTGGTGAAGTAAAATGTGTGTTTGTTGTAGGTGATTTTGCCAGAGGAATAGATAATAATATCATTGACTTAATTTTTGTAGGAAATATTAATAAAAACTTTTTGGTTGAACTTATTGAAAAAGCAGAAAAACTGATTAAAAGAAGAATTCGTTATTTGGTATTTACTCCGGATGAATTCGAAAATTATAGAAAAGATAAAAAAGGTATTGAACCTTTGTTGTTGTGGAAAGAGTGATATTGTTGATGACAGATTAAATGAGACTATAATTTTAAGAACCGAAGGTGAATTAAAATTATTTAGTCGAATTAATCCCGATGAGGAACGAATCGGGAAGACAGATAACTGCCTTTGGGGCTGAACTTGAACTGCTTTCATACTCAATCCATATTCTGATAGTCATGATAGCTATCTATCGGGATCAGGATCGGTATTTTGGAATTAATCCGGGTTAAATTAGAAATTAGAAATCATTGATGTCCGATTAAATTAAAATGAGTTGCTAATTATTGTCATAAGATTGTTTTATATTTCGCTCCTACGGAGCTTAAAATTGCGGTTATTACTATGTTCTATAAACATTTAACTCCTAACGGAGTTTAAAAAATAGTCCCGTTAGGGACGAAATATTTATAGAAAAATGCGTTCACAAAAATATAGCCCCGTAGGGGCGAAATGTTCATCAAAACATTATCAATAGTGCATTTTATCATTATAAATTATTTTTATTCGGACAACAGTGATTTTTATCATATTTATTAATTGTTTTAATTAAGTAAAATCTTTATGAAAACCTCTTCAATCAGAATAATTATCGGCGTTTTAATTTTTTCAATAGCCATGGCATTTATTGAAAGTGCCGTGGTAGTTTATTTAAGAGCACTTTATTATCCTGATGGTTTTTATTTTCCTTTAAAATTAATTGATAACAATATTGCCATTATTGAAATTTTGCGGGAAGCTGCCACCATTATTATTCTTACATGTATTGGGATTGCAATGGGTAGAAGCAGGACAGAAAAATTTGCTTATTTTTTATATTCTTTTGCTGTTTGGGACATATTTTATTATGTGTTCTTAAAACTTTTTCTGAACTGGCCCGAATCGTTTTTTACATGGGATATTCTGTTTCTGATACCTGTTGCATGGGTTGGTCCTGTAATTGCCCCGGTAATAAATTCTTTGTTTATGATTTTACTTGCAATAACAATAATATATTTTACTGATAAGGATGCTAAAGCAAAAATTTCAAAAATTGAATGGATATTACTGATTTTTGGCTCATTGGTAATAATTTATTCCTATACCGAAGAATACATGAATTTTATGCTTAAATATTTTTCATTTAAAGAATTGTTCATTTATCCTGATCAAAGCGAAATAATAAAATATTCCACAATATTTATCCCATATAATTTTAACTGGTTAATTTTTGGAGCAGGACAGTTAATGATATTTGCGGCTATTATCTTGTTTTATTTTAGGATGATTAAAGAGACAGATTTTAAAACATTCCATTTCTCTCATTGAAAGATGGTAAGAAAGTTGAAATTATGTCCTTTTGAGTATATTATAGAAATGGAATGTTTAGATTAATTAACTATGTATTAATTTTTTTGTAATAATAACACGTGGCTTCTCTTTATGGTCGGATGTTCAATTATTTTAAAACCTGAATTTTGAGCAATCTTAATTGATTCATCAAAATTTTCTTTTGAGATATGAAATTTTGGTTCGGCAATTAAAATCTTACCGTCTTTTTTTAATGACCTGTGAATTTCCATGAAAAGTTTTTCTTTGTTCTTTACTTCATGCACAACTGCAAAAGCCAGAGCAAAATCAATTTGTCCGGTCAGATCATTTATTTGCAGTGAATTTGATGCGCATTTTCGGAGTTCAATTATATCGGCAAGTTTTGCTTTTTTAGCTTTTTTTCCCAGCGAATTTATCATTTTTTCCTGAAGGTCAATACAAATGACACTTCCGTTAATACCTACAATCCTTGCAAGAGGCAGACTGAAAAATCCCATTGCACAACCAATGTCAATTACTTTCATCCCTGACTTTACATATTTTCCAAGTATTTTCTCTGGATTTTGTGCAAATTTTCTTATTGGGCTTGCTAATAAATATCCTACCCATATAGGGCAAACATGTTCTTCCATTTTTTTGTTTTTATTATTATTGACGATAAAATTAACTTTTATTGCATATGCAAAATTAAAAATGTTTAAATATATATTGAAAATAAAACATCGGACGCTCTGCGGTCGTGAGGGGTATAAGGGTATAAAGGTATAGGGGTATAAATGGTCATTCGGTAGTCATTCGGTGGTCA
>JADFUO010000465.1 GCA_015222115.1 Bacteroidota bacterium
AAGCAATTATATTACAGCTTTCTGGCAGGTGCTCAACGAATTTTTGAAAATCAGAAATTACTAAATAAAATAAATGTATTTCCGGTTCCTGATGCTGATACAGGAACCAACATGGCTTCCACAATGCGTTCAATTACTGACACATCCATTCCTACAGGAAGTTTAAAGCAAACCGCAACTGCAATAGCTGATGCTGCTTTAGTGGGTGCCAGAGGTAACTCAGGTATTATCTTTGCCCAGTTCCTTTACGGATTTAGTAATGAAATAAAAACCGAAAAAAATATTAATGTTAATTCCTTTGCCGAGATAATAGATAAATCTGTTAACTATGCTTACGAAGCTATTGCCAATCCTGTTGAAGGTACAATTATTACTGTAATTAAAGACTGGGCTGAATCTGTTAATAACCTTAAAGATAAAATTGATGATTTTAAAAAATTAATAACCGATTCTTATCAAAAAGCTAAGCAATCATTGATTGAAACAACAGAAAAACTTGAGGTTTTAAAAAAAGCAAATGTTGTTGATGCCGGTGCAAAAGCTTTTGTTCTTTTCCTTGAAGGTATGATTGATTTTTTTAAACATGGCGAATTAAAACAAATTTTATCTGCAAGAAACGTTGTAAAAATCAGCACTGATGAAATTGATATGATGCCGCATGATGAAATTACTTTTAGATATTGTACCGAGGCTTTGTTAGTTGGTGATAATCTGAACAAACAAAAAATAATAAATAAAATTGAAAAATACGGTGATTCCATTGTTGTTGCAGGCTCTCCCAAAAAATTAAGAATTCATATTCATACTGATGAACCTGCAGAAATCTTTTTATCATTATATGATCATGGTTCAATTGCTTATCAGAAAGTGGATGACATGGTTTTTCAAAACGAGATACTTCATAACAGAAAAACAAAAATTGCACTTGTAACCGATTCCACTTCTGATTTACCTCAGGACATCATCGAAAAATATCAGATTCATATTGTTCCGCTTTCAGTGCATTTTGGCGATAATTATTACCTTGACGGTGTAACAATTACTCCTAATCAATTTTACAAACTTCTTAATAAGTCAAAAGTTTATCCAAGTACAGCACAACCGGGATTTAAGGATTTTTCAAATAAATATTCGTATCTAAGTACTCTATATGAGTCAATTATTGCCATGCACATCAGCAAAGAAATGAGTGGAACATGGCAAAACAGCAGAAAAGCTGCTAAGACAATTAGTAGTCATACGAAAAATAATATATCGGTCTTAAATTCAAAAAGGTTATCCAACGGTCTTGGGTTAATTTTATTAAGAGCTGCTAAAGCTATTGAAAATGGTGCCACTTATGATGACATCCTGAACAACATGGATAAATGGATAGAAAACTCTAAAATGCTGATTAGTTCAAAAACTATTAAATACATGGTTAAAAGCGGAAGAGTTAGTGCAGCTAGGGGATTTATCGGCAAACTTTTAAACCTGAAACCTATTGTTATTGTTAATGATGAAGGAACAACAGAATTAATTGGCAAACCATTTACAGAAAAAGCAAGTATGAGAATTGTTATGGATGAAGCAAAAAAGTTGATTAAGACGGGAAAAGTTTGGGAATATGCTGTATCACATGCCAATAACATAAAAACAGCAAACTGGTATGCTAAACAGCTTAAAGATTTAATTGGAAAAAAACCTGTATTTATTCGTGATGTTACTCCTGTTTTGGGTGTTAATGTCGGACCAGGTGTTGTTTCCGTAGCAATTATGATGGAATGATTAATAAAGAACTGATTGATCCGAAAAGCATTGTAGTAGTAGGCGGGTCAAATAATATTCAAAAACCCGGAGGAAAAGTTTTAAAAAACTTAATTGACGGGAATTTCAAAGGCGATCTTTATGTTACCAATCCTAAAGAAACCATTGTTCAGGGGATAAAGTGTTACCAATCACCGGCAGAATTACCTTATGTAGATTTGGCTATCATTGCAATTGCCGCACAATATGTTCCGGCAACAGTTGAATTGCTTGCCCAGTTAAAAAATACTAAAGCATTTATAATACTTTCAGCAGGTTTCAGCGAGGTTGAAGGAAATGAAGAAGGGAAAATTCTTGAAAAAGAAATTGTTGAGTCAATTAATAATGTTAATGGTTCTTTAATAGGTCCGAATTGCATCGGCATTATTACTCCTAATCACAATAGTGTTTTTACATTACCAATTCCGAAATTAGCTGTCAAAGGTTGCAGTTTAATATCCGGCTCCGGTGCTACTGCCTGTTTTATTCTTGAATCAGGAATTCCAAAAGGATTAACATTTTCAAGTGTTTTTTCGGTTGGCAATAGTGCTCAAATGGGTGTTGAAGAAATTCTCAAATTCATGGATGAGACTTATGATCCTGAAAACAGTGCCGATATTAAGCTACTTTACATTGAAAACATTGACAAACCTCAAATGCTTCTTAAGCATGCATCCTCGCTTATCCGCAAAGGATGTAAGATTGCAGCTATAAAAGCTGGTTCATCCGAAGCTGGCAGCCGTGCTGCCTCATCTCACACGGGAGCTCTTGCAAGTTCTGACTTGGCTGTTGATGCACTATTCCGAAAGGCAGGAATTGTAAGATGTTATAGCAGGGAAGAATTAATCAGTGTTGCATCGGTATTTATGCATAAAAAACTAAAAGGGAAAAATATTGCAATTATCAGTCATGCCGGAGGTCCTGCAGTTATGCTTACGGATGCTCTTTCAAAAGGAGGTCTTGAAGTTCCGCATATTAAAGGTTCGGCAGCAAAGCAGCTTTTAGAAAAATTAAACCCCGGTTCATCTATTGGCAATCCGATTGACTTTCTTGCAACCGGCACAGCAGAACAATTAGGAACTATTATTGATTATGTTAATGAAAAATTTGACAACATTGATGGTATGATTGTAATTTTTGGTACACCGGGTTTGTTTAAGATTTTTGATGTCTATGAGCTTCTTGATAAAAAGATGAAAACTGCCAAAAAGCCGATTTATCCTGTGCTTCCATCTACCGAGACTGCCAAGGAGGAAGTTACGGAATTTATTTCAAAAGGCAGAATTAATTTTCCTGATGAAGTTGCTTTGGGTTATGCTCTTGCTAAAGTTTTTTATACACCCGAACCTGCACCTGAAAAAATTGATTTACCTGAAGTGGATAGAAAAACCATTAGAAAAGTTATTGATAATACAAATGAGGGCTACCTCTCCCCTGCCGGAATACAGGAATTACTTGATGCAGCAGGAATTTCGAGAGTAAGTGAAGCTGTTGCAAAAACAAAAGCTGATGCAGAAAAGTTTGCTTCTGAATTAGGATTTCCTGTTGTTATGAAAGTAGTTGGTCCACTTCATAAATCAGATGTTGCCGGTGTGGTTCTTGATATAAATGATATTGAAACAGCAGGGAAAGAATTTGACAGAATGATGAAGATTAAAGATACTTCTGCTGTTCTAATCCAACCCATGCTTTCAGGTATTGAATTATTTGCAGGAGCTAAATATGAACCCAAATTCGGTCATTTGATTTTATGCGGATTGGGTGGGATTTTTATTGAAGTACTTAAAGATGTAAAAGCCGGATTATCACCACTATCATTAGAAGAAGCCCGAAATATGATAAAAAATCTGAGCGGTTATAAAATTATTAAAGGCATCAGAGGACAGGAAGGAGTTAATGAAGAAAAATTTACCGAAACAATTATACGCCTTTCAGCCCTTCTTGAAGCTGCTCCAGAAATTGTTGAATTGGATATAAATCCATTGTTAGGAAATATGGAAAAAGTTGTTGCAGTTGATGCAAGAATCAGAATAAAGTTCAAATAAATTATTTTGATACTTAAACATTATTCTTAAATTTGGGTAATATTTTTTAACATTTTAATTATGAAAGAAACACCAATAAATCACGAAGTTGTTAGCAGGAAAATAAAAGAAAGTAAACTTCATAAAATCGGAAGGGCTTCAATCAGGGAACTTTTAAAGGTTGTTAGTCAGATTGAAAAAGAGACCGGACATAAATTTATTAGGATGGAAATGGGTGTCCCGGGTTTAGATGCTGTTAAGATTGGTGTGGATGCGGAAATTAAAGCATTAAAAAAAGGAGTTGCTTCAAAATATGTTAATATTGAAGGTATTCCCGAATTTAAAAATGAAGGGCAACGTTTTGTAAAATTATTTCTGAACATTGATGTTCACAAGGACGGATGCATCCCAACAGTTGGCTCTACTTCAGGGAGTTTTGCGTCATTTATGACTTTGGGAAATATGACGGAAAAACCATACAAACATCTGTTTATTGACCCCGGCTTTCCCCTTCATAAGCAGCAATTAAGAGCACTGAATTTAAACTTTGAAGGCTTTGATATTTATGATTATCGTGGTGATAAATTAAAGAATAAACTTGAATCATATCTTAAAAATGGTGATATTACTTCCATTTTATATTCAAACCCAAACAATCCTTCATGGATTTGTTTTACAGATAAAGAACTGAAAATTATTGGCGAACTGGCAAATAAATACAATGTCATTATAATGGAAGACCTTGCTTATTTCGGAATGGATTTCAGAAAAAATTATTCTATACCAGGTGAGCCACCTTATCAACCGACTGTAGCCCAATATACTGATAATTATATTTTATTAATCTCAAGTTCCAAGGCATTCAGTTATGCGGGTCAGCGTTTGGGAATGTTAGTAATTTCTGATAAAATATTTAACTCAAAATATCCGAAATTAAAGCAAAGTTACAATTCCGATATTTTTGGTCAGGCATTGATTTATGGTTCACTTTATGCAATCAATGCAGGAACATCACATTCGCCTCAGTATGCTATTGCTGCTATCTTAAAAGCTGTTAATGATAAAAAAATCAATTACAGGGAAGCTGTGCTTGAATATGCTGAAAGAGCCAAGATTATGAAAAAATTATTTACTGATAACTGCTTTAAAATTGTTTATGATAAAGATGAAGACAATCCCATAGCAGATGGATTTTATTTCACATTTTCTTATCCCGGATTTACAGGTGAAGAATTGCTTGAAGAACTACTGTATTACGGAATCAGTGGAATATCTTTAGCCATTACAGGAAGCGAAAGATTAGAAGGATTAAGAGCATGTGTTTCATTAGTGCATAAAAGCCAGTTCCCTGACCTTGAGCACCGCCTGAAAAAATTTCACAAACATCATCCGGTTAAATATTTTTAACCTTCTTGTTACTCAACAGGAAAGTAAATCTTTGTTTCCCATTTAGTTGAATCGGGTTCTTTTGCCGGGCATGTTATATATACTTCCCATGGATAACCATCTATTACGTTTCCAAATTCAATGATATATTCATCAATGGCTTCATAAGTTTTTTCGAATGTACTGTAAGGACCATAATGTGTAGCTGTTACAACATTTCCGGGAGCTAATTCAGTTGCCATAATTCTTCCTTTTCCCTTATATTCTTTGGCGACAGGAAAACCTGCTTCAAGAACGACTATTTCTCCCGGTTCCCAGTTATAATATTTTGCATACGGCGGACCTGTCATTTGTAAACGATATTGCATAATGTATCCCATAAGCTCACCGTACAATTCTCCAAATTTTTGCTTTAAATCGGGCATAAATGCAGAGTCTTTAATAGCCAATGTATTCTGACCTTCAAAATATTCTTCGGTGATTTCAGGGTAAAAGATTATTGCTTCGCATACATTTTGTAAATTTTCCAAACCTTTTTTCTGAATAGGTTTCATCATGCCATTAATAAAAAGACCTGCCCATCTTCCAAACGGATATGGTAAATCTATAATAGTGGTTTGCCAGGTAACTTTAACTCCGTCGCCGGCTTCTTCAAAAGTCCAGATCTCTTCAGCCCCTCCTTTTTCTAAAAAGTCTAAAGAATTTTTGATTTTGCTGTAAGGTACACTTTCAACAATTGTAAGGCTTCCGTCGCCCATTGTTCCGCCTGTCCAGATATATTTTGCTCCTATACTTAAATCCGGACCTTCGAAAGTAATAATTGATGCTGTATCAATCTCTTTATAAGGTGACCATACGTCCCTGTTTTTTAATTTGTTAACTTGTTTGAATACAACATTGGGTTTTTGATTAATAGTTATTGATTCTTCAACTACAACCTTTGAAGGTAAAAAGATACCAATAATTAAAAAAAGAATTATAATTATCAAAATTATAATCCCAATAATTTTTAATGCTTTCATAATTTTTTGGTTTTGGTTCACAACAAAAATATAATAATTATTAAAAAAAACCAAAAAAGTGTCTTTGTTTAAAACTTTATTTGAAAATAATACTATTGGAATTTTGTTTTTAGTATTTTTGAACCATGGAAGAATTAGTAAAAAAGCCACAGGAAAATAACCGGAAAAGAATTAAAAGGACGCCGGTTACACAAAATTTCCCGGAACACGGAAAAGTTCCTCCCCAAGCCATTGACCTTGAAGAAGCAGTATTAGGTGCCATCATGCTCGAAAAAGATGCACTCACTGCTGTAATTGATATTTTAAAACCAGAAATATTTTATAAAGAATCTCACCAGATTATTTACAGGGCTATTACACGCCTGTTCGCAAAATCAGAACCTATTGATATTTTAACGGTTACAAACGAATTAAAAAAAAGCGGCGAACTGGAACTTGTCGGTGGTCCTTATTATATTACACAACTTACCAACCGGATTGCTTCTACAGCAAATGTTGAATATCACTCACGTATCATCTCTCAGAAATTTATACAGCGTGAGTTGATTCGTATTTCATCCGAAATAATTAAAGATGCCTTTGAAGATACTACTGATGTTTTTGACTTGCTTGACAAAGCCGAACAAAGTCTGTTTTCGGTTAGCGAAACCAACCTGCGAAGAAATTATGATAATATGCAATCACTGATCTCGGAAGCTATCAAAGAAATTGAAGCAGCAAAAGATTCCACAGATCACTTAAAAGGTATCCCTTCGGGTTTTACTCAAATTGACAGGATTACTTTAGGATGGCAAAAATCCGAACTTATCATTATAGCTTCACGTCCGGGTATGGGTAAAACAGCACTTGCACTTTCTATGGCAAGAAACGCAGCAGTTGATTTTAATAAGCCGATAGCTTTATTCTCACTTGAAATGTCATCAATACAATTAGTAACACGATTGATATCTTCTGAAACACAACTATCTGCTAATAAACTTAAGAGAGGTACTCTTGCTGAACATGAATGGCACCAACTTAACGCAAAGATCAGCGGTCTGATTGATGCCAATCTGTTCATTGACGACACTCCTGCCCTCACTATTTTTGAATTACGTGCAAAAAGCCGTCGGCTGAAAGCCCAGCATAACATAGAATTGATAATTATTGATTACCTTCAACTGATGTCAGGAACAGGTGAAACTAAAGGAAACCGTGAACAGGAGATCAGTAATATCTCACGTTCATTAAAAAGCCTTGCAAAAGAACTGAATATTCCTATTATTACCCTTTCACAACTAAGCCGTGCTGTTGAAACACGTGGTGGCACTAAAAAACCTATCCTTTCCGACCTTAGAGAATCAGGTGCTATTGAACAGGATGCCGATATGGTATTATTTATCTACCGCCCTGAATATTATAATATTGAAGAATATGAAGATGGAAACACTACTACCGGAATAGCTGAGATAAATATTGCCAAAAACCGTAACGGACCATTAGCTGATATACGCCTCAGATTTGTTAAGAATTATGCAAAATTTGTTGATATTGAAACTGATGAATATGAATCTTTCGATAGTCAGAATATAAACCTGAATATTGATAATAAGCAAACCATTCATACTATTCCTTCTAAAATGAATGATATGGAGGATGAAGAAACCCCTCCGTTTTAATCTAATTTAGTGTATATCAATAATTCTCTGAATACAAAATATATTTATCATGTATAAATTTTGTTTTATAAAAATTATCAATAATTTAAAAATGCTTTGCTTATTAAGCTTATTTCTCTTTACTATGTGTAATGCTCAAAATACTTCACAAACCGGTTTTGACGAAAAACGCAAAACAATGGTTCGTAATCAGATTCAATGGCGTGGAATAAACAACCGTCAGGTTCTGGAAGCAATGCTTAAAGTTCCGAGGCATAAGTTTGTTCCCGATATGTATATTGAATATGCTTATGAAGATACTCCGCTACCAATCGGAGACGGACAAACAATATCACAGCCCTACATTGTTGCTTTTATGACTGATGAACTGGAATTAAAACCAAGTGATAAAGTGTTGGAAATCGGCACCGGTTCGGGTTATCAGGCTGCTGTTCTGGCTGAAATATGTGATACGGTTTACACAATTGAGATTTTTGAATCGCTTGGCTTGAAAGCTAAAAAACTGCTGGATGAAATGGGATATAATAATATAAAAGTAAAGATTGGAGATGGCTATCAGGGTTGGGAAGAATACGGCCCATTTGATGCAATAATTGTAACCTGTTCACCAAAAGAAATTCCCCAGCCTTTAAAAGACCAATTAGCCGAAGGTGGGCGGATGATAATTCCCATAGGTAAAAAATATACTCAGGAACTGGTTCTGCTCAGGAAAAAAAACGGCAAGATCAAACAACATGCTATCCTTCCTGTAAGATTTGTGCCAATGATAAATGAATTTGGCAATGAATATTAGCAAAACTATAAATATTATGTTAAAGAAATACTTAAAAGATTTACAAGATACTTTTAATCAGGGAGATGCACGAGAAGAAAGCTATTATAAACATCTTGAGAATTTATTTTTAAATTTTGCAGAAAACAAGAAAATAAAAGATGTTCATATAACTATCTTACCAAAAAAAACCGAAGCAGGTAATCCAGATTTCAGAGTTTGGGACGGCAAAAATCATATCACAGGTTATATTGAAGCCAAAGACCCTTCGGTGAAAAACCTTGACCGGATTGAAGACACAGAGCAATTAAAACGATATCGTACAACATTTCCAAATGTAATTCTTACTAATTTTTATGAATTCAGGTTGTATCGCGATGGCGAACTAATAGAAAAAACTTTTATTGGCAGACCTGTAATTGCTCATAAATTGAAAACTACCCCACCTGTTGAAAATCAAACAGAATTTTTTCAATTACTTGATAAATTTTTCTCATTTTCTTTGCCGCATGTAAAAACTGCAAAAGCACTCGCTTTGGAAT
>JADFUO010000466.1 GCA_015222115.1 Bacteroidota bacterium
ATAATTTTGTTCAGCTTTATCATTCAGGCAGTATCGTACGAGTATCGCTCAAAGGCAAATAATTTTTTAGGTCAGAAAACTTTTGATACTTTCTTGATTATCAACGGGATATTGGCAACAATATTAATTGGAACAGCAGTAGGAACATTCTTTACCGGATCTGAATTTTCCATTGATAAATTGAGAATAACCGATGTTAGCGACCCTGTTATTTCAAGATGGGAAACACCTTATCGCGGACTGGAAGCAGCTTTTAATATTACAAATCTATCTCTCGGACTGGCAATATTTTTCTTATCAAGAATTTTAGCTTTGATGTATTTTATTAATTCTATTGAAAATGAAAATATTATTTTAAAATCAAAGAGTGTGTTAAAGGTTTGTGTTTTCCCCTTCCTTGTTTTCTTTTTATTATTTGTTGTTTTACTGCTAACACGGCAAGGTTTCGCAGTTGATCCAGTAACTAAGATCGTTTCAATGGAGAAATTCAAATATCTGCATAACCTGTTGCAAATGCCCTTGGTTTTAATAATGTTCCTTATCGGGGTTGTTGGAGTATTAACCGGTATTTTCCTTACTTTATTTAAAGAAAGCAGAAAAGGAATCTGGTATTCGGGAGTTGGAACCATTCTGACAGTATTCTCTGTGTTAATGTTAGCAGGATTTAATAATACGGCTTATTATCCCTCAACTTACGACTTACAAAGTTCGTTAACCATCGAAAACAGTTCATCAAGTAAATATACTTTAACTGCTATGAGCTATGTTTCTTTGTTGGTTCCTTTTGTAATTGCATATATCTGGTATGCTTGGAAATCAATTAACAAGAAAAGGATTGATGAAAAAGATATTGAGATGGATGAGATGAAGTATTGAAATACGATTGTAATACGGTTGAAATACAGTTGAAATACAATTGAAATACAATTGAAATACAATGGAAATATTAATATTAATTAAAAATTTAAAGTTATGAAATTAGAAGAGTTACAGGTTTATCAGTTATCAATGGAAATGGGTGAAAGGGTTTGGAATATTGTTATTAAATGGGATTATTTTCCAAAAGATACTATTGGAAAGCAATTAGTAAAGGCAATTGATTCGGTAGCTGCAAATTTGAGCGAGGGGTATGGAAGGTATCATTATAAAGAAAAGAAAAATTTTAGTTATTATTCAAGAGGTTCACTGTTTGAATCAAAAACATGGCTCACAAAAGCATATAACAGGAAATTATTATCTGAAGATGACAATAAATATTTTGAATTACAAATCAAAAATATATCAGTAAAACTTAATAATTATATTAAATCTATTGGTAAATGAAATTCTTTCAACTTACGCTGCTAAGCATATTACAATCGTATTTCGCGCAGCGTATTTCCACTGTATTTCGCTCAGCGTATTAAAAAAAATTAATGTTTAACTTAAAAAATTAAAAAACATGAGTTACTTTGAAGCAATTTTATGGTTTATCAGTTGGCCGGTGCTGATATATGTTGCTTACCGGTTAATAAACCTTGTATTAAAAAAAAATGAAAAAACATATAGTAATTAACTTAAAACTTAAATATTATAAAAATTTGTTTATTCAGACGAAATAGTTTATTTTCGCTAAAACACAATAGTATAATTACTAACTATATGTTATTTTACAACCGTATTTAGTATAAAAAGGCAAATAACACAATCGTTTATTATCTGGTAAAACCGGAAACCATTATTGGTGCGAGGAGCCAGGCAGGCAGGAAAAACAAAAGAAAAATATATTTCTCCTTTAGTTCAAGAATTATCCGGCATAGTGCAAATTCCG
>JADFUO010000467.1 GCA_015222115.1 Bacteroidota bacterium
ATATTTGTCCACGGGTCACGGAAATCAGCCAGCCATGGAATACCCAAACGCTGTTTTAATCCGAGGGCAATCATGTGCATGCTGTGTGGAGGTCCTGAGGAAATCATTGCATCAACAGGATTATTTTTCAGATAATTTGTTAAAAATTTTACAGAAGGTTTTATCCAGAATTTTCGCGCATCGGGGATGAAAAAATTTCCTCTTATCCATACGGAAATGTTCTCGGATAATTTTGGTTTTTTATTTTCAGACAAAAATCCTGCGTTAATCTTCTGCTCTTTTTCCTGACCGATAAATTTTTTATAGGCAGTATATGGTTCCCAAATTTTTCTTTTTATTACAGTTAAATTATCAGGAATATCTTTCTCTAAAGAATTATCAATGTCTGGTGCTTCGGGATTTTCAGGAGTGTAAACTATAGGTTCCCAGCCAAACTCACGCAAGTATTTTACAAATTTCAGCCAACGCTGAACCCCTGCCCCACCGCTGGGTGGCCAGTAGTATGTTATGATGAGAACCTTTTTCATTTTAGATTTTAGATTGAAGATTTTAGATTGAGTTTTTTCAGATTGAGGATTTTAGATTTGACCTTCTCAATTAATTATTTTTTTCGATTTAAAAATTTTTCGGGTTTCATAATACAATCCTCCAATCAATAATAAAAACAATAACAATGAACTAACTAATGAAACTTTTTCACCAACTTTATAAACACGTGGTTCAAATTTGAATTCTATTGTATGATCACCTGCCGGTACTATCATTGCCCTTAAAACATAATCGGCACGGAAATATGGTGCGGGTTTCCCATCAATATAAGCATTCCATCCTTTATCGTAATAAATTTCAGAAAAAATAGCTAATTGGTCAGCAGATGAATTTGAAGAATAAACCAAATGATTCGGCTGATATTCCGTAAGTTTTATTACAGATAATGTATCATTTCCAATTTCTTTTCCTTTTAAATTATCTTCAAACCGTTTATCAACAATTGCAATTCTATCAGGATTAAAATTATTTAAGGCTGCAATTTCCTCATCAGCATTATCAACAATTTTATAATTTTCAACAAACCAGGCATTGCCCAGTGCAGAATTATTTATCAATGGGCTTCTTGCAGGTTCATAAATAATATATTTGGTATTAAGCATGTTCAGTACAGGTAATTTGCCGAGTGTATTATTTATTGATAACAGAGTCGGATTATTCGTCAAAGTATTTACTATTTTCTCTTTCTCAGGACTAATCTGATGGTCAATCAGTTCCTGATACCTTCTTAATTTAGCTCCATGATAACCACCTATTGATTTATGAAAATAAGACGTACTTGCATCATTAAAAGTATTTACAGCAATGTTTAAAACCCTGAAGTCAGGATTGGTATCTTTAAAGATTTCCCTGTCAGCTGCAGAAGCCTGATATGGTTTGGTTACTTTTGATTTCCTTACAAAATTTTCATTATTCAAATACCTGTAACAAACCGTTGCCATATCAATCAAAAATAAAACTGCAAGAGCAGATACAAGTATTTTCCATCCCATTTTTTTTATTGAATATAGCCACAAAACAAGTCCGCCCAAAAGAATAAAGAAGAAACTCCTTATCGCATCAGCTTTAAATATTGAGATTCTTGCCTGCTCAAGATTACTAATAAATAAACTTAGCTGGTTAGGATCAGCACTTTTTCTTATCTCATCAAATTGTATAATTTCAGCATTACTTAAAAAATTAAAGCTAATCCGCCGGTTAATCCAAAAGCAATAAAAAACTGCTTTTGTTTTTCTTTTATTATTCCGGGATTTTTAAGAATTCCATTTACAGTTAATATTGCGAGCAAAGGCATACACAATTCGGCTATTACTAACGTCATTGAAACTGCCCTAAACTTGTTGTATCCGGGAATATAATCAAGGAAAAAATCAGTGAGTGGCATAAAATTTTTACCCCACGAAAGAAAAATTGATAAAACTGTTGCCGTAACCAAAAACCATTTCAGACGCCCCGGAACAATAAAAATTCCCAGCACAAATAAAAACACAATTATTGCACCCACATAAACAGGTCCTGAAGTAAATGGCTGGTTACCCCAGTAATGATTCTGACCTGCAATGGCTTGTTTAAATTGCCTGTCAACATCTTTCATCACATTTTTATTATTTCCAAGTACACCCGTAGCACCACCC
>JADFUO010000052.1 GCA_015222115.1 Bacteroidota bacterium
ATTATAGACCGACACTAATTAGTGTCAGTCCATAAAGTCAATTATGTTGATAAAATTTTAGATTTATGATTTATGATTTTAGATTTTCATTTATTAATCTACTGATAATAAACAACATTTTAAATTTTAAATCTGAATTCTAAAATCTTAAATTGTTATTATGCTTATATTATTCATTATTGTTTTGCTTCTGTCGTTTTATCTTTTAGCAAAGGTTATTGGCAGTTATTTTGTGGACTCGCTGGATAAAATTGCAGCGAAATTAAAGATGTCATCGGATGCAGCCGGAGCAACTTTAATGGCAGCTGGCTCCAGCGCTCCGGAGTTATTTATTGCCCTTTTTGCAGTTTTTCGTCCCGGAAACCATGAAGCTATTGGAATAGGCAACATTGTAGGCTCTGCAATATTCAATATTTTGGCAATTACAGGAGCGGCAGCAGTTGTAAGGAAAGCCCTGATTGCCTGGCAGGCAGTTATTCGCGACCTTGTTTTTTATGCAGTTGCAGTATTGTTATTGATAATTATGTTTAAAGACGGTAAAGTAGAATGGACAGATGCAGTGTTATTTATTGGTATTTACCTTATATATATTTTTGTCGTTGTGTTTTGGCGAAAAATGTTCAATTATGTTGATCCTAATGAAGAAAAACAGGAAATCAAGAAAAAAATTGACAAATCGGAATTCGTCAAAAAAATTACGTCTCCGTTCGATTTTGTTTTAGATAAAATTTTTCCAAACCCTGAAAAATATTATGCTATATTTTTTATTTCGATTTTAATTATAGCTGCATTAAGCTGGGTTCTCGTAGAAAGTGCAATAGGCATTGCCCATATTTTAAATATTTCTGAGGCTGTTATTGCGGTTACAGTATTGGCAGCCGGCACCTCTGTCCCCGATTTTATTTCTTCAGTGGTAGTTTCTAAGCAGGGACGGGGCGGCATGGCTATCAGTAATGTAATAGGATCGAATATATTTGATATTTTAATAGGACTGGGGCTGCCCTTTTTATTAATGATATTAATTACCGGGGGAAATATCAGCCTGCATGTTGATAATTTAGATATGTCAGTACGGTTTCTTTTTGCATCTGTGGTAGTTTTATTAGGGTTATTTATGATTAACAAATGGGTTGTAGGCAAAAAAATGGGTGCGTTTCTAATACTGCTTTATGTTGCCTACATTGTCTGGGCTGTGATAAATGTTGGTTGATAAGTTCAAAAAAAATGACAAATAAAAAAAGAAACAATGCAAAAACTTACTAATTTTGTAAATCGTTTTTTTTAGGATGAAATACCAAACTATTAAACTTAAAAGTGTCGCTGTGACATGGTGTCAACCATTATTAAAATATCCAAAAAAAAGATATTAAAAAAAATTATCATGACAAAGAAAATTCTTGAACTAACGAAAAAAATATACAACGAAGGAGTTGAAAAAGCAAAAAAGGAAGCCGACAGCATCATTAGTGCAGCAAAAAATAAAGAAAAAGACAGTATTGAACAAGCAGAAAAGCAAGCTGTTGAAATTAAAAAAAATGCAGATTCGGAAATACGGCTGGCTGCACGGCAGTTTATCAGTAACTTAAAACAACAAATTACCGGGCTTATTACAACTGCACAGGTCGAAGTTCCCGTAAAAGATGCTTTCAAAGACGAGAAATTTGTGAAAAATATCATCCTTACGGTTATTAAGAACTGGAACCCGCAGAAGCCGGAAGAATTAAATATCAGCTTACTGCTTCCGCAAAAGGACGAAAAAGAATTTACAGATTTTTTTAAAAATAAAACAAAAGAACTATTAAATGCAGGCCTTGAAATCAACTTTGAACCGAATATTAAAAGCGGTTTCAAGATCGGGCCAAAAGACGGTAGTTATTACATAAGTTTCACTGATAAAGATTTTGAAAATTATTTTAAAAATTATCTCAAAGACAGGACAAGGAAAATGATTTTTGATTGATGATTGACGAATAGCTGAAGTTATACCAAACTTATCTATATGGATTTAACAATGTTTAAAAGAAACTATTACTGTTTGGTTGCGGGACTTCCTGATATAATAATTGACGGAAACAAACCGGGGGAGACAAGCCATGAGTTTAAAAATGAACTTGCGGAGCAACTGCTTACATCTGATTACAAATTTGCTGAATTACTTTATCTGCATTACGATAATAAAAATTTGTTAAATCTGCTTTTAAAACAAGATAACCGGTTTATTCCTCTTGGGAATTATACAGAAGAGTATTTGGAGGAACAAATTAAGGAGCCCACTAATATTGTTGATTATATGAAACAACTGATCTTCAATATTAAGGCTGAAATTTCCGGAAATTCAAATTTGAGCATAGAAAACGAAT
>JADFUO010000468.1 GCA_015222115.1 Bacteroidota bacterium
GTCCATCACACACTTCCGTTAACAAAAACAACCAAATCATATTTAGAATGGATTAAACTGCCTGATTTCCGTTTCCCGGGTTTTTCTAAAATTGAACGGAACGACGCTGTAGTATTTAATTACCCTGATGGAGATACGGTTTCATTAAAATTTCAAAGCAATGTAAGCTATTATTCTTTAGTAAATGAATATGGCAGAAACAGAGTTTGGAACGATAAAAGAAATTTCGGCGATATTGTTGCCCGGCCTGTTGATAAAAGAGAAAATTACATAAAACGCTGTATTTCTCTTCCAGGCGACACACTTGAAATTATTGACCAGAAAGTTTTTATTAATGGAAAGCCATCGGAAAACCCGGGTATTAAACAATACCATTATTTTGTAAGAACAGACGGAACACGGATAAATCCAAAAATCCTTGAAAAACTGGATGTCACCGAAAAAATAATTACCGGTAATAGTAGAGAATATATTTTTACACTTAGTGATAAAGCAGCTGAAAAACTTAAAGGTTTTGCAAATGTTAAAGAAGTCATAAAAATTATTAAACCAAAAGGTGAATGGAATCCGAATATTTTCCCACACGATTCAGCTTACAAATGGAATGTGGATAATTTTGGACCACTTATTATACCAAAAGCAGGAGTTACAATACCAATAAACACAAAAAATATATCGTTGTATGATAGAATAATTCATGCTTACGAATTGAATGACCTTGAAATTAAAGATGATAAAATATATATCAATGGTAAAGAAAGCGACTCATATACATTTAAAATGAATTATTATTGGATGATGGGAGATAACAGGCATAACTCAGCCGATTCAAGGGTTTGGGGATTTGTCCCTGAAAACCATGTTGTTGGAAAAGCAGTGTTTGTATGGCTCTCACTCGACCAAAACAAATCATTATTTAACGGAAAAATCAGATGGAATAAGTTGTTCAGGATAATTAATTAGTGCCCGTCTATAAAGTCAATTATGTTGATAAAATTTCAGATTTATGATTTATGATTTTAGATTTTCAATAACTTCGTAAATCAGAAAACTTGTCCGTATGGATCGTTAATCGTTATTCTGAAATCAAAAAAACACTTACTTTATGGACGAACACTTATTAAATGTTTAGGAGAGAAAGTATACTCCCGAATGCTTGGGATTGGTTATGTTAAAAATTTTTTGCGAGTTGCGAGTTGCAGGTTATGAGATTTGAACAATATGCAACAATCATCACCCTGAGCAAAGCCGAAGGGAGTAACCCGAAACTGTTTGTAAATTTCCACCAAGGTGGTTTAGTTTAAAACCATTTAAAAAAAAATATATTCTGTCGAATTATAAATAATTATCCTTTAACAAAATCAAAAAATCATGAAAAAAGTTATTCAATTAATTTTAATTGCAACAACATTTGTTTTTGCATTTACTAATGTATCTTTTGCCGGTAAAAAACCATTCAAGGGAATCATTACTTACAAAATCACTTTCCCGAACAGTGAATTTGACCAGGCAACTTTGGCAATGATGCCGAAAGTTATGACTGTAACTATTAAAGGCAATATGTCGAAAACTTCATTGAATATGGGTATGGGCACGCAATCTACAATTTTTAACGGTGATAATAAAACCGCTACTACTTTAATTAATATGATGGGGCAAAAATATGCAATACAAATTACTAGAGAGGATATTGATAAAGAAATTGCTGATCAACCCAAACCGATTGTGAAATATCTGGATGAAACAAAAGAAATTGCAGGCTATAAATGCAAAAAGGCTGAAATTATATTTAAAAACGATGACGATAATGAAGTAACTTTCACTGTTTATTATACAGATGAACTGGGAGGAAAAGCATTAAATTCAGGTCAGGCATTATATTCCGAAATTGATGGGGTATTGCTTGAATACGAAATTGATGCTAAAGGAATGGCTATGAAATTTGAAGCAACCTCAGTTGAAAAGAAAAATGTTTCGGATAAAGAATTTGATATCCCTGAAGATTATAAAATCACTACAAAGGATGAACTGGAAAGCATGTTTGGAGGATAAAAATTATGTATTGCCGGGATTCTGTTGAAAAAAACTGTCCTTATAGTTAAATAATTTTGTAATTTTGTAATTTCAACAATTTTACATTTAAAATAAATGTTACGAAAAGCAAATAAACTTAGAAACGAAACTGCAAATCAGAATACATCCAAGCTCAAAAAAAAGAAAAGCCGGAAAAAATCAAAAAAATCCTCTTTTTCATCTCCTAAAAAAGAAAAGTTTATAAAAATTTTAGGTTTCTTTTTTATTTTGCTGTCGGTTTATTTATTATTGTCTTTTACTTCATATTTTTTTTCATGGTGGATTGACTTTGACAAAATTTCAAAACTTGCTTTGTCAGACCTTTCCGGAAAGGTTGAAATCCAAAACTGGATGGGCTTCGTTGGAGCTTATTTATCAGATATACTCATCAAAAAATGTTTCGGAATAGCATCTTATTTATTTATCCTGATTTTCTTTATTATTGGTGTAAAGCTATTTTTAAATATCAAACTGCTATCCATCGGAAAAACTTTCAGATACTCGTTTATTGCTATTATATGGTTTTCAATTGCACTTGGATTTATTTTCAAAAACACCGATTATTCAATATTAGGAGGTGTTTTCGGTTATCAGTCAAATATTTGGCTTGAAGGAATTATAGGTAATATAGGAACAGGTATTCTGTTGTTATTTATTTTTATGAGCTTTTTTACAATTGTATATAACTTCCCTTTTACATTATTTAAATCCAAACCTAAAGTTGCAGGAGATATTGGAGATATTAACAATAAAATTAAAAACAATTATGAAAAATACGACAAATACAACACTGTTGAATTTTCTGTAACCGAAGATGATAATTTAACAAATAAGGATTTTAAAGATGAAGAAAAAGATTTAAATATTGAAGATACTGTTAATAAAAGCAAACCCGAAGCAGAAACTACAAAAGGTGAAGATATTGAACTTACAATTGAAAATCCAACTCCATCAAATAATGGAGATATTACAAGCACAGCAGAACATAAAACCATTGATACCGAGTTTGATCCGAAATTAGATTTACCACATTACAAATTTCCCACTCTTGAACTTCTGGATGATTATGGCGATGGAATAATAAATGTTAAACAAGAAGAACTTGAACAAAATAAAAACCGCATTGTTGAAACCCTTGATCATTATTCAATAAAAATTGATAAGATCAAAGCCACGATTGGTCCTGCAGTTACGCTTTATGAAATAATTCCTGCACCAGGAGTAAGAATATCAAGAATAAAAAATCTTGAAGATGACATTGCTTTAAGTCTTTCAGCCTTAGGCATAAGGATTATCGCTCCCATACCA
>JADFUO010000053.1 GCA_015222115.1 Bacteroidota bacterium
AGTGGAAGGAGTAATATTATAAGTTTGATGTTTTACGTTTGACCCCATATAGTCATGCTTCCTTACGGGGCAGGCGTTTGATGTTTGACGTTAACGTTTTGAAGTTAATTTTTAGGATGGTTACAAAAAAAATATTTTACAAGACGAAAAAAATCAGCTTTTTCTTTATTGTTGTATTATTAATAATCTTGTGCAATTCATTATTTGCTCAAAAATTTTCAATCGGTATTAAAGATGGAATAAACTGGTCAACAATTAAATGCAGATATGATTTTAAAAATTTTGAAAATACGCAAATTCTTTAACATAATTTTTTATGAAAATAATTGACGGAAAAGCAACTGCTGCTGAAATAAAATCGGAAATAGCTAAAGAAGTTGCCGAAATGATTGATATAGGAAAGGATGTCCCTCATCTGGCGGCTATTCTAATTGGCGATGACCCTGCAAGTCAAACTTATGTTTCCGGTAAGGAAAAGTCTTGTAAAAAAGTTGGGTTTATTTCTTCTTTATATAAATTTCCTGCTGATATCAGTGAAAAAGAATTACTAAAAGTAGTTGATTTTATTAATAAAGATGATGAAGTAAACGGTTTGATAGTTCAGCTTCCTTTACCTGACCATATCAACGTTAATAAAATTATTGAAAGTATTGATCCCTCAAAAGATGTAGATGGTTTCCATCCGCTTAATGTTGGAAAAATGGTGTTAAACCTGCCTGCTTATTTGCCGGCTACACCTTATGGTATTCTTCAGCTTTTTGAACGCTATAACATTGAAACAGTCGGGAAAAATTGTGTGATTTTGGGCAGAAGTAATATTGTTGGAACGCCGATAAGTATTTTAATGTCGCGTAAGGCATATCCGGGGAATTGCACAGTTACCGTTTGCCACAGCAAAACTAAAAATCTTGAAAAAATATGTAGGACTGCTGATATTTTAATTGCAGCAATCGGTAGTCCCGAATTTGTTACTGCTGATATGGTTAAAAAAGATGCGGTAGTGATTGATGTAGGCATTCACAGAGTTAAATCAAAAGAAACAAAATCGGGATATAAATTATTAGGAGATGTTAAATTTGATGAGGTTTCAAAAAAATGCAGTTATATCACTCCTGTTCCCGGTGGTGTTGGACCAATGACTATAGTCTCACTTCTGAAAAATACTTTAAAAGCAGCAAAGAAGGAAGTTTATAAGTAGTGTTTAAACAGATAATGTTTAGAGAATGTTATAAGTTAATTGTTATAGGTTATAAGATGTAAAAGAAAAAAGATATCCATACTGACTCCTGAAGCGAAGCTAACCCGTCTGGGCGTTCGTCGAAAGTAAAAAGTGAAGCAAAGCAAGCGACACGAAGTTAGCCCGCATGGGCCCGTATGGGACAAAAGTGACGATTTAAAACTAAAACAAAGGATTTACAAAAATTAAATTAATCCCCAAAAATGAATCCAAAATTATTATTTTTTAATCTGATTTTCTTTTTTGCATTTTCTGAGCTTTATGCACAGATTTACGGCTGTACTGACCCTAATGCAAATAATTTTAGTCCCGGAGCTACACAGAATAATGGCTCATGCACTTATGACCCTACTTTTTATAATCCGGTGGTTTTTTTAAATCTTTCCTCACAACTTGAAGAAACATCAGGATTAATATTTTATTCCGGTGGTTTGTGGTCGCATAATGATAGTGGCGGTGAACCCGAAATATATAAAATTGATACAATTTCAGGACAAATAATTCAGACAATTTCAGTAAATAATGCTACAAATATTGACTGGGAAGATTTATCGCAGGACGAAAACTATATTTATATTGGAGACTTTGGAAATAATTCTGGTAACAGACAGGATTTGAAGATATACAGAATTAATAAAGAAGATATTCCTTCATCAGGAAATGCAAATATAAATTCTGAAATAATTGAATTTGAATACAGCGATCAGCATGATTTTACACCTGCTTTCCAAAATAATAATTTTGATTGTGAAGCAATGATTTGCATTGCTGACAGCATTTATTTTTTCTCAAAAAATTGGGCAAACAGCAAAACAAAATTATATGCCTTGCCAAAAACTCCAGGAAATTTTATTGCCAAATTACGCGATTCTTTTAATGTGGAGGGTTTGATTACAGGTGCTGATCTAAATTTAATAAAAA
The DNA here is from genome assembly GCA_015222115.1 of Bacteroidota bacterium. Lineage (GTDB taxonomy): Bacteria > Bacteroidota > Bacteroidia > Bacteroidales > JADFUO01 > JADFUO01. Next base: position 2,159 of record JADFUO010000053.1, read on the forward strand.
ATGAAATAACACTTTCGGGATATAAAAATCAGGTTTGGATACCATTTGTCTGGCTGTTGTTTGATTATTATGATAATGATTTTTTTTCGGGTAATAAAAGAAGAATTGATTTTCCGTATATTATAAGTTCGCAAACCGAAGGTATAGCTTATGCTAATAATAAAGATGTTTTTATTTCAGCAGAAAAAACACAAACTTTCAATCAGCGTATATATAAGCTTAATACAGGCATCTGGACAAATCCGCCTCATATAGGAATAGAATCCGTATTAGCTGAAACTATTGATTTTGAAATTATCCCAAATCCTGTAAAAGGGAAGAGATTTAAAATTGAAATTACTAACCTTCCGGCTGATGAATATTCAATTGAAATATATGACAGCATCGGACGAAAATTATTTATCAAAGATTATACTTTTAAATCTAAAAAAGGCAAAACATTTATAAAATTAAGTACACGGAAGTTTAAACCAGGTATGCATTTTGTAAAATTATATTCAGGAAAAATTTATTCAGTAAAGAAAATAATTGTCAATTAGTGAACAAAAATTATAACACCGAACTTAAAAAGGGGAAACTATTGCCTTTGATTGAAGAATTTTATACTATTCAGGGTGAGGGTTTTCATACTGGAAAACCTGCTTATTTTATCAGGATTGGGGGTTGTGATGTGGGTTGTAATTGGTGTGATGTTAAATTGTCGTGGAATGCAAAAGATTTTCCACCTGTGCGGGCTGATGAAATAATTGAAAGAGCAGCATGCTATCCTGCTAAAGCAGTTGTTGTTACAGGTGGTGAACCTTCTTTGTATAATCTTGATTATTTTACAAAAGAACTGAAAAAAAAGGGTATTAAAACTTTTGTTGAAACTTCCGGCTCACACAAGTTGACAGGAATGTGGGACTGGATTTGCCTTTCGCCCAAACAACAATTCCCGCCGCGAAAAGAAATTTATTTAAAAGCGAATGAGTTGAAGGTTATTATTCAGGATAAAGATGATTTTGAATGGGCTGAAAATAATGCAGAAATGATAAATGAAAATTGTTATCTTTTTCTGCAACCCGAATGGAGTGCAAGACGGAAGATTTTACCCGAAATAATTGATTATGTAAAGAACAACCCGAAATGGAGAATATCTTTGCAAAGTCATAAATATATTGGGATTCCATAGTTGCTTAAGGAAAAAACATAACTAACATACTATCAATTTTTAAAAATTATGTTTTTGTTTCAGGTTTCAGGTTGCAAGTCCCGAAAAATAGAAAATCTTTGATTTTCGTTATTTTTCGAGGATCCTCGAAATGTTAACAAATTTTTTTAAATTTTGATCATTTTGGGATTTCAGGTTTTTAAACCAAAACAAATGAAAATATATTTAATAATATTTTTTTTAACAATCTTCCAATGCTATGGTTTTACACAACAAACAGACATAGAAAAGCGTGTAATTTCAAGCAAAGCAACAAGGGCTTATAAAAAAGCAAAATCGTTTTATATTTCACACGATTATTCAAATGCTGAAAAATTTTTTAGTAAAGCAATAAAAAACGATACGAATTTTGTAGAAGCATGGCTTTTGCTTGGTGATATTTATTCTGATACGAAAAGAACGGAAGAAGCAATTTTGTCTTACGAAAAAGCCATCCAAATTGATCCTGATTTTTTCCCTGATATCCTTTACATTGCAGGTAAATTAGAATTCTCAACAGCTAAATATTCAATGGCGCTGAAAAACTTTAAAAAATATTTATGTTATGAAAATCTAAAAAACCAGCAAAAGCAAAATGCTATGGATATGCTTGTCAGAGCCGAATTTGCAGTGAATGCAGTTGAAAATCCTGTCCCTTTTAATCTCGTTAATCTTGGTGATAGTATTAATACTGCTGATGATGAATATATTAATGCAATCACTTCTGATGAACAACAACTGATTTTTACAAAAAAACAATTACAATTTGATGAAGAAACTGAATTGCAGAAAAAATACTCGGAAAGATTTTTTGTTTCTGACAAAATTAATGACACATGGAATAAAACCTACGAGCTGATCAGTTCAGCTAATATTAAAGGAAATATTGGAGCTTTATGTATATCACCTGATAGTAAATATTTGTTTTTTACATCATGTTATCGTCCTGATGGTTTTGGGAGTTGTGACTTGTATTATTCAAAAAAATCAGGTAATAATTGGAGTAAACCTAAGAATTTGGGACCTGTTGTAAATTCAAATAAATGGGAATCACAGCCATCATTTTCATCAGATGGGAAAACGCTGTATTTTACAAGCAACCGAAACGGAGGAAGGGGTAGTTCTGATATTTGGAAAACAATTCTGTTGGCTGACGGAACATGGAGCCAGCCCGAAAATCTTGGCGTTCCGGTAAATACAACCAAAGCCGAAATGTCTCCGTTCATTCACCCTGATGATCAAACTCTGTATTTTTCTTCAGAAGGGCATGTAGGTATGGGAGGTGCTGATCTGTTTTATTCAAAAAAAGAAATAAATGGAAACTGGTCAAAGCCAATCAATCTTGGGTATCCAATAAACACATTAGCTGATGAAATAAATATTGTTGTAAATGCAAAGGGTGACAAAGCATATATTTCATCGGATAAATTCGGAGGCAAGGGAAAATTTGACATTTATAGTTTTGATTTATATGAAGAAGCACGCCCGCAGCCGGTAACTTATATGAAGGGAAATGTTTTTGACACCGAAACAAAAAATAAATTAAAAGCACGCTTTGAATTAATTGACCTTAATACAGGGATTGTTAACGTTAAGTCATATTCCGATCAACTTACCGGAGAATTTTTGGTTGTTTTACCGATAAATAGAGATTATGCTCTGAATGTATCAAAAGATGGCTATTTATTTTATTCTGAAAATTTCGCATTGACCGGTGAATATTCTGATATTCATCCATATTTTAAAGATATTCCGTTAAAGCCAATTAAAGTTGGAGAAAATGTAATTCTGAAAAATATCTTTTTTGAAACTGATAAATATGATTTAAAGGAAGAATCTGAAATTGAATTAATGAAACTGATTGGTTTTTTGAATAATAATCCTAGAATAAAAATTGAAATAAGCGGGCACACCGATAATATCGGCGAAGAAGAATACAACCTTATACTCTCACAAAACCGGGCAAAAGCAGTTTATGATTATTTAATATTAAATGATATTGAAAAAAACAGGCTGACTTATAAAGGATATGGCTTTTCGCTTCCAAACGATACTAACGAAACCGAAGAAGGTAGAGCTAACAATCGCAGGACAGAATTTAAAGTGATTGGATTGTAAGGTTGCTAACCTTCTCTTAGGTTAGTAACCTTATTTTCTTTGATTGAAAGTATGAATCAGGGTTACCAACCTGAAAAAAAAGGTTGGCAACCCTTGTTTTTTTTTATTTTTTTTGCAGCTTATTTATAAATATTTACCTTTGCACCCAATTTTTTA
>JADFUO010000469.1 GCA_015222115.1 Bacteroidota bacterium
TACAGAGAAACAGCATTAACAGACGCAACTTTACCTAATGATAAGTTCAGGGAATTCACTTTATGGGATGATCTGGAAACACGTGGATCAGGGTTTAATTTCAAATTCGGTTTGATATTTAGAGCAGCAGACTGGATACGTTTAGGAGCAGCTATTCATACACCTACATATTACACAAATTTGACCGATGAATGGAATACTTCTATAAAATCTGAGTTTGACGATGGATTCAACGAAGTAAGAAGTTCTCCATACGGAATTTTTGATTATGACCTTACAACACCATTGCGTGCAATAGGAAGTATAGCATTTATTATCGGTCAATACGGGCTTATAAGTGCAGATTATGAATACGTAAATTATTCAGAAGCAAGACTTCGTTCAAAGTCTTATAGTTTTTTTAATGAAAACGACAATATCAATGCAAAATATACTTCAACAGTAAATATCCGGGTTGGGACAGAGTGGAGATACGACAGGTTTAGGTTTAGAGGCGGTTATGCATTTTATGGCAGTCCATTTAAAAGCGGAATAAACGATGGTAAACAAAATTTATATTCGCTTGGATTAGGTTTCAGAGAAAAATATTACTTTATAGATTTTGCATGGGTTCTTACTAAATCATCTGAAGATTATTATCTTTACGGAACTCAGGATATTGTGGTTAATCCGGTTAAAAACGATTTTGCAAATAATAATTTTTTACTAACTCTCGGATTAAGATTTTAATTTATCTAAATATAAGGGATTTTGCTTATGAATAAAATTTTGATAGATACAAATGTTTTTATCTATGATTTAGATAAATCATCAAATAAATTTCAAGATCATTGCAGTATACATATTTATTTTTTGTTTTCAACCCTGTTTAATCCCGCCTTTGCTTTCTGACTGATACTGGTTTTGTATTCTTTAAATTTCAGGGATAAACATTTTTTATAATAGTATTTTGCCTTATCAAACTCCAATTTATTTTCGTAAATCAAACCTAACTGAAGGGCAGAATTAGCAGCAAAATAATAAGGAAACCCGGCCCCTGAAATTAAAGTAATTTCGTAATACGGAATGGCTTCTTCAACTTTTCCCCATTCATGATAAATACGCCCAAAACGATAATTATATTCCAATGAATCTTTTGCGGTTTTTAAATCATTCTTAGAAATTTCCTCCTTTAGTATATCAATAGCTTTCTGATAGTATCCGCCATCAAAAAGTAACTGTGCCTTAAGAAGATAAACATTCGGAATTTCATCTGATTCAGCTTCAATCACTGCCTGTTTATCAGCATCAACCATTGACTTATCATCAATTCTTAAAACTCTTGAAATATATTCTTTATATTTTTTCTTATCACTTTTAATAAGATAAAACCATGCAATTTTCTGATAAGCTGATTTAATATAATTACTGCCTTTGAAGTTTTGAATATAATTAAAAAAATAATTACAGGCATCATTATCAAGCCTGTTAAGCTTGGCAAGTCCGGTGAGGTAATCAAGGTAAAAAAACGGAAAATATTCATTAGTTTCAGGGCGTGATAAAAGCACTTCAATAGCTTTATCATTATTGCCTGTTCGTTTTAAAATACTTGCTTTTGAGAAACAAATCAATAAATTATCATTATCATAATTTTTAAACCTATCCATTAGTTTTAAGGCTTCTTTTTTATTACTCTTCAAATTAAGTTCAATAAATGACAAAAAGAATAAACTTTCCGGTTTCAAAAACTCATAATTACTGTTATCAGTTGCCGAATCAAGCACAAGTGTTAATTCATTAATTCCCTGACTGATTGAACCATCCATGCCTGCTAATTTTGTTAACCATTTATAATTATCAGGAATAGTTCCAATTAGTGCATGTAACAAGCCTAATCCGATATAATTCGGTAAAAATTCGGGAAACAATTTTTGATTCTGCTCCAGTAAGTGATATGCTTTATTAATTTCAAACACGGCAGTAAAATATTCTCCGAATTTAATTCTTGCAAAAGCCCATTGAAGATAAACATTAGCCAAACAATAACGATAATATGGAGAAGATTTATTTCCTTCGGATAATCTGTTTATTCTTAGAATTTTATTTGATTTTAACTTTTCAAAAGTATCTTCTTCTTCCCCAACAATTATTGTTAAAAAATCAACATAATTTTCAAGTAAATAGGGAATATTATTTTCGGGATTTTGAGATTTTTCAATTTCAATCAATTTTTTGCCTTCTTCAAACTTTAAACTGATTATATCCGAATAAGCCTTTTTGCAATTTTCATTAAAATCATATTGTGCAAAAATCAACTCAGAAAGCAGTAATAGAATAAAGATTAACAAAAATTTAAATGATACCATAAGCATTCTATGTTATTTTGCTGTAAATATAAACAAAAAAGAGGAGTCTGTTTTTGAACTCCTCTAATTTTATCTTTAAATTACTTAAACCCGCAGAAATTTAATTATTAACAATATCAACAATATTCTGGTCAACTAAAATTCTTCCGCAGTATTCACAAACGATAATTTTTTTATGCATTCTGATGTCCAATTGATGTTGGGGCGGTATTTTGTTAAAGCATCCTCCGCAGGCATCTCTTTCAATTTGCACAACTGCCAAGCCGTTTCTCGCATTTTTTCTAATCCTTTTGTATGCAGTAAGTAAACGTTCCTCAATAAATTTCTGGTTCTCTTCAGATTTTTTAATCAATTGTTTTTCTTCTTTTTCAGTTTCAGTTACAATATCCGCAAGTTCGCTTTTTTTGATTTCCAGATCGTCTTTTCTTTCCTTTAAAATCTGCTGTGAATTCTCAATATCTTCTTTAATAGCATTACATTTGAAATTGAATTCTTTTATTCTTTTTTCCGATAATTGTATTTCCAAAGATTGAAATTCAATTTCTTTGCTTAATGAATCGTATTCGCGGTTATTCCGGACCTTCATTTGCTGATCTTCATATTTTTTTATCAATGCTTTACTATCAATTATTGAATTTTCTTTCTCAGCAATTGACTGTTTTAATAATTCTAATTCCTTAATATAATTATCAATTCTTGTTTCAAGACCGGCAATTTCATCTTCAAGATCCTGCACTTCAAGAGGTAGCTCGCCCCTGATTATTCTGATTTTATCAGTTTGCGAATCAATTTGTTGTAATGTATATAAAGCAATTAATTTCTTTTCTATTGTTATTTCAATTACCTGTTCTGCTTCAGAAACATCAACTCTTTGGGATTTAATTTCTTTGGTATAGGTTTTTTTTTCGGATTTAGTTTTTTCCGATTTTTTGCTTTTTGCTTTGGATTTAATTTTGGGTGTTGCTTTTGCCATAATTATAATAAATAATTTATTGAATTTGTATTTTTCTCCGAAATTCGGAGTGCAAACTTAGGAAATTTTTTAATAATAACTGCATATATTAATTCTTTAATAAATTGTTCGCTTTCAAAATGACCGACATCAGCTATAATAATTTTGTTATCAGCTTTAAAAAAATCATGATATCTCAAATCTGCGGTAATGAAAATATCAGCGCCTGCATTTATTGCATTACTGATTAGAAAGCTTCCGGAACCACCACACAAAGCAACTCTTTTAATTTTTTTACTTAGTAAATTTGAATGTTTTATACAATCGGCTTTTACAATTTTTTTTATTTTTTTTAATAATTCCAATTCATCTGCAGGCTGTTGCAGCTCTCCGATTATTCCAGCTCCTACCCTGTTAAACTCATTATCTAAAGTATAAATATCATAAGCAACTTCTTCATAAGGGTGGGTATTAAATAAATTTTTCAAGATTTCCTGTTCCTTATAAACAGGATAAATAGTCTCAATTCTTATTTCATCTTCATAATGCAATTCATTAATTTCGCCAACATGAGGATTAGCCAATTCGTTAGCTCTGAATGAGCCGGTGCCTTTTGTATTAAAACTGCAACTATCATAATGGCCAATAAATCCTGCACCAGCTTCAAATAAGGCATTTCTCACCTTGTCTGCACTTTCAACAGGGCAAAAAGTTACAATTTTTTTGAGTAAATTTTTTCTCGGTAAAAGTACACGGGTATTTTTCAAGCCCAGTTTTTTACTAATTATCGCATTCACTCCATCAATAATATTGTCGGCATTTGTGTGAACAGCATAAATTGCAATATCATTTTTAATTGCTTTAACAATTATTCTTTCAACTGCATTTTTTCTGTTAATTTTTTTTAATCCTTTAAAAATCACCGGATGATGCGAAATCTGTCTCTTATACACATCTGACGCTGCCGA
>JADFUO010000470.1 GCA_015222115.1 Bacteroidota bacterium
CAAGCTACGAGGTATCACAAGATGTCATTCCGGAATTTTGCTTTAGCAAAATATCCGGAATCTTAATATAGATTCCCGCTAAAAGATTGCGGGAATGACAGCGAGGCAAGTTGCAAATCCCGATTCATCGGGGCCTCGGGGTATTAAACCCGAATATTTGAAATAAAAATGAAGAAGCCCTAAAATATTAAGATATTAAAGGGCTTCTCTGTATTTAAATATTCATTATTTTTGTCCGGTCATACTTGCCGGATCTAATATTTTTTCAATCTCTTCTTCAGTTAAGAGATTTTTCTCACGCACAATTTCAAGTATTCCCTTGCCGGTTTTCAAAGCTTCTGCTGCAAGTTCAGTTGATTTATCGTAACCAAGTACTGGATTAAGAGCTGTTACAATACCAATACTTTTTTCGATATAAGATTTGCAAACTTCCTCGTTCGCTGTAATCCCGGATACACATTTTTCATTGAGCGTCTTCATTCCATTGGTTAAAATTATCTGGGATTCCATAACAGCCAATAATATCATCGGTTCATAGGCATTTAGCTGCAACTGACCGGTATGGGCAGATAAACTGACCGTAACATCATTACCAATTACTCTGAAAGAAATTAGGTTAAGCAATTCAGGAATAACCGGATTTACTTTCCCAGGCATAATAGACGAACCTGGTTGTAGCGCGGGAAGATTGATCTCAAATATTCCTGTTCGCGGTCCGGATGAAAGTAATATTAAATCGCCGGCAATTTTAGATATTTCAATGGCTAATGATTTAAGTGCCGATGAATAGACGACAAAACTTTGCATATCTGATGTCGCAGAAATTAAATTTTTTGAAGAATGAATATTTTTACCTGTTAATTCAGCTAAATGCGTAGCACACTTTTTTGGAAATCCCTCAACAGCATTTAACTTTGTTCCTATTGCTGTTCCACCCATGTTAATTTCGTAGAGATATTCTTCAGCTTGTTTCAACAATTTAATTTGTCCTCGCAGTTGTGCAGCAAAAGCATAAAACTCCTGACCAAGTGTCATTGGAACTGCATCCTGTAATTCCGTTCTTCCCATCTTAAGAATATTATTGAATTTTTTTCCCTTTGCTTCAAATACAGTTGCAAGATCATTCAATTCTTTTAGAAGTTTTTCATTTTTTAAAATAAAAGCTACTTTTATCGCAGTTGGGTAAAAGTCATTGGTGGATTGAGATAAATTAATATGATCGTGAGGTTCAACGGTATGGTAATCCCCTTTCGGTTTATTCATATATTCGAGAGCAACATTAGCAATTACCTCATTTGCAGCCATATTTGTTGAAGTACCGGCACCTCCCTGATACATATCAACAGCAAATTGATCATCATACTTTCCATCCATTATATCTTTACATGCTTTCTCAACTACACCTAATACAGGATCATCTAAAGCACCCAATTCATGATTTGCTTTTGCAGCAGCCAGTTTAACGATTGCCAGCGCTTTAATAAAATCGGGATAATCAGAGACTTTTGTTAAACTAATTTGAAAGTTTTCCACAGCACGTGCAGTTTGAACACCGTAATAAAGATCATTAGATATTTTCAGTTCTCCTAAAAGATCTTTCTCGGTTCTAAAATTTTCCTGTGCGAAAATGCTGGTTGTCAAAATTACAAAAACGAATAAAAAATATCTTATTCTATTCATGGATATTTCTCCTTATGTTTTAAAGTAAAAAATTACTAAGTAATAAAGCTAATAAAGTTGTCGTAATAGTAACAACTAGTCCGGGCAGCATAAAACTATGGTTAAGAAGGTACTTACCAATTTTTGTTGTGCCCGTCTGATCAAACGAAACAGCTGCTAAAACCGTACCATAAGTTGGAAGAAAGAAATAACCGTTAACAGCAGGATAAAATCCGATAAGAAGTGTAACCGGTAGTCCTAAAGCAATGCCAACGGGCATTAATGTTACAATCGTTGCTGCCTGACTGAATAGAAGTATTGAAAGTACAAATAGACCGAGACCAAATATCCAGGGATATGTTTCGATAACAGATGAAATACCGGAAATAATTTCGACGCGATTTCCCTCAAAAAAAGATGATCCTAACCATGATATTCCGAGAATGGAAATGATTGCAACAATTCCACCCCTCATTATACTCCCTTTTACTGCGTCGCCGGGTTTAGCATTAAAAAATATCATCATCAGTCCGGAAGCTGCAAGCATGATTATCATAATAGTAACACCCATTCCTACTTGCTCAAAGTGAGGTGCTCCATCAACTATCATTTGATAGGTTGGACGTAATTGAGGGAAAAGACCGATAATTACGACAGCAATTATCGATACAAAAAATACGATGGTTGAATATCTTGCTATTTTTAATTCTTTTCCTTTTAATTCCTTAGTAGTTTCATTAATCGATATTTTCCCTTCTTTCAACCTCTCAAGATAAACAGGATCTTCTTCAAGGTTTTTCCCTTTCCACGCCACTGAAAGAGTACCGATTAAAACACCAATAAAAGTAGTGGGGATAATAACCATCATAATTGCAGGGAGGCTTACATTGTATGATGCAAGCGCTCCAACCATAGCAACAGATGCTGCGCTGATGGGTGATGCGATCAATCCAGACATTGCGGCAATTACGCTTATTGATAAAGGTCTTTCCGGCCTGACTTTAGCCTTTAATGAAATTTCTGAAATCACCGGAAGAAGAGCATATATTACGTGTTGCGTACCGCTGGCAAATATTAAAATGTACGTTACGAAAGGAGCAATGAACGTAATATCCTGAGGTCTCTTTTTCATTATTTTACCGGCTATCATAATTAAATAATCAAGACCTCCGGCAGCCTGCATTGTTGCAAGAGCAGTAATAACAGCTATTATCATACCCAGAACAACTTTTGGCGGTGAACCGGGTGGTAGTTCAAAAATAAAAACAAAAATGAATAAACCAATACC
>JADFUO010000054.1 GCA_015222115.1 Bacteroidota bacterium
ATACTAAATCTTTACAGGTTTGCGCAGCAAAAGCTGTTTAGATTTAGTTATGCCGAGAGGAACAACAATATTATTTCTGTTCCGAAGTTTCGGAATTCCGACTCGGTATAATGACGGCAAAGTTAAAAATTTATTTTAAATAAAAAATTTAATGATAAATTTTTTAATCACGTTATTTCCTTGTCAATTCCTGAAATACTTCCTCAAGAGTTTTTTCTTCTTTACTCATTGAAAGGACAGTTAAATTATTTTTAACTGCGAACTTAAAAATATCAGAACGAATATCTTTATCTGTTACCGATTCAATTAACCAGATATTATCCCTTAGGTTTTTCAGTTCTTTAATTCCCTGAATTGATTTTAATAACTGCTTTTTAACAGTAGCATTAAATTCCACATTAATAATTTGAGTTTTTGAAGAAATTTTTGCAAGATTGGAAGTTAGATCATCTGCAACAATTTTACCATTATCAATTATAATTGCTCTGTCGCAAATGGCTTCAACTTCCTGCATTATATGAGTGGAAAGCATTACTGTTTTTTCTTTACCGATTTCTTTTATCAGGTTTCTGATTTCAAGCAATTGATTCGGGTCAAGGCCTGAAGTCGGTTCATCAAGAATTAAAACTTCTGGATTATGAATTAATGCTTGGGCAAGCCCTACCCTCTGCCTGTAACCTTTTGACAAAGCACTAATCTTTTTATTTTGCTCCGACCGTAATCCCGTAATATCAATCATTTCAGCAATCCGTTCTTTTGTTTGATTGCCTAAATGATGGGTGCCGGCAATAAAGCTTAAATATTCCTTAACATACATGTCAAGGTATAAAGGATTGTTTTCAGGAAGGTAACCAACTCTTTTTCTAACCTCAATGGATTGTTCAAAAATATCAAAGCCATTGACAATCACCTCACCTGATGTCGGAGGAATAAAGCAAGTGATTATCTTCATCATTGTGGATTTCCCGGCACCGTTAGGTCCAAGCAATCCGACTATCCTACCCGGCTGTATTTCAAAAGACACATTATCAAGTGCTTTATTTTTGCCGAATGTTTTTGTAATATTTTTAACTATTATTGACATGAAACGCTTTTTCAAACTCCTTTTCAAATCGTTCGTTTACGGAATCACAACCGTATTCAAAAATACGATTATTATTATCAATATTTGTGTAAACAAACTGAAATTTTTTAACATTAATTTCTGTTGGCAATAATGATAGTGCTTCCATTCTGATATCGTGTAAGTCGGATTTTTCTTTTGATCCGAGTTTTTTCAAAAGATCAACAATTTGCCGGTATGACAAGCGTTCAACCTTTGAACTAAATTGATTATCAAATTCCTGTATTACTTTTTGTGTGTTTGTAAAGCTCCCGCCTGATTCAAGAGGTAATGAACCGGGTAATATCAGGTCGGCTTGTTTTGCGGTTTCTGTCATAAAATAATCCTGCACCACAACAAAATCAACAATAGCAAGCCAACCGGCAATCTGTACTCTATTCTTTGCACATCCCAAAGGGTCTTCACCAAAAATAAATATGTTCTTTAAAATTCCTTTTTCAAGTGAATTGTACTGACTTACATTTATTGTAACCGGTAATTTTTTAGTATTCCATTTTTTCTTCAGTTTTGCAATAAAATCCTTATCATCAATAGCCTGCATTCCAACTCCAAATCTCGGGCAAATACCCATGTCAAACAATCCCTGTGAATTATTTTTTTCTTTTAATGAAATTAAGCCACTTGAAGTTTTACCGAGTTTTCCGGTTATCTTAGCTAAATTAAATAATTCAACACAAGTATTTGAAGAAAGTTCTTTTTCGGAAAATACTAAAATTGCATTTAATTGCTTATTGTATTCCTTGGCAAATTCCACAATTTTATCCATATACGGAACGCCGGATTTTTCAACAAGTTCAACAAAATTTTCTTTCAGCAATTTTTCTTTGTATTCTTCAAAACCTTTGCAATTATCTTTGATGAACATTCCGTTGTGGAAATTATTCGCAACAAGATAATAATTGACTGCCTTAATAAAATGATAGTAGGATTTTATTTCAAGCACCTCATCAACTTTATGTTTCATAGTGCTGTTTTTATGAACAGTAATTAGTTCAACCGGAATATTATGTTTATACTGAGCATTATTGATCATAAATCCTGCCACAGCATTATCTCTGTTGATTTCAGAAGCTATCAGATATATTTTACTTGTGTCCTCAATCTGATCAAAAGGTACATTAGCTTTTGAATTATTAACATATCCGATGCCACAGTTCAGATAATGAAAGCTTGTAACATTATTTGTTTTTGCACCTGCTCTTGCCAACTTTTGAATCAGATACATTTCTTCATTAGTAAGGCGTGCACCGGCAAAAAACACATTGTCATCAGGCTTAACAGATTTTATCTTTTCATAGATAATATCATAAGCTTTTTCAAAACTTATTTCCTCAAACCTGCCGTTAATTTTCAGCAATGGTTTTGTAATTCTTGAATTATCATTCAGATATTGGTAACCGAATTTCGGATATTTACATAAATTACCATCTTTATTGATTTGCCCATACTGTCCTGTAACCTTCATCACAAATTGGTTTTTGTGATTAATTGTAATTTTACATCCGACAGAACAATAATTACAAATAGTATCAACCGGGTCTAATTTTATGGGGCCCGGTTTGAACAACAC
>JADFUO010000471.1 GCA_015222115.1 Bacteroidota bacterium
GACTTGAAGACTTTGATAAGTTATTTATTATAGGTGATATTGCTCATATTCAAAAATTGAACAGGTGGGACGAAAATCAGGTTGCAGGATTTGAGGTGCTGATTGAAAATTTTAATGAATTAGATAAAATGAACGAACTCATTTATCATACAATTGGATATGATTTAAACACACAAACCATTAAGCATGTCTATCCGCAAATATTTGACTGGCTTGATCTTCAGGATATGAATGTGATCATTATATTGGTTTTAATGGTACTTGTAGCCGGAATAACTATGATCTCCACACTTTTAATACTAATACTTGAACGAACAAATATGATAGGGATTCTAAAAGCATTAGGGAGTCAAAATCGCAGTGTTCGTAAAATATTTCTGTACAATGCAGTTTATATAATTGGTAAGGGACTGCTTTGGGGAAATATTGCAGGAATCGGTATTTGCTTGCTTCAATTGAAATTTGGGATTATCGGTTTGCCTCAGGAATCATATTATGTATCTGTTGTACCGATAAACCTGAACTTTTCACATATTCTCTTTCTTAATATCGGAAGTTTGATAATTTGCTTTCTTATGCTAATTATCCCGTCATACATTATTACTAAAATTACACCTGTGAAAGCGATTAGGTATAGTTAGGTGCATTTTACCGTAAATATTATCATTGTTATTAATTTGTTGGTTGTCAATTTATACAGTAATTCAATAGTAATTCAGTAGTCATTCAATAGTAATTCAGTAGTCATTCAATAGTAATTCAATAGTTTACTTTATGAAGTCCGGCTTGGCTTGTCGGAATATTTCACTGGGGGCATTCGTTGTTTTTTACAATTTAATGATAATCGGTAGTTTTTTAAATAAGAAATTTTTCATTCACTAATCACAAATCTAAAATCTCAAATCCCAAATCACTCCCTTCCAACATACTTTGCATAAGTCATAGCAATGGTTCTATAAATAAAATGCCCGAATTTTGTGTAAGGGGCATAGATTATTACGAACCAGTCAAAAACAAGGTGGAGAGTATAAAGATAGTAAGCAATGGTCCAGTTTTGAAAACGGGCAATCTCAACTAAAACTCCGGAAATAACCAAAAGATAAATAGATATCAGGAAAACCCAGTCAGTGTAATTGCTGTTTCCTGCAAAACTTTTATTTACTATCCGGTTGTATATCATAACTGTTAAACCTGTAAAAAGTAAAACAGCAGCGAGATTACTTGCTATTTTTACAGGATTCCAAAGCGACAGGGGATATTCAAAAAAAACTACGGCAATTATTGCAAAAATCGTAACAATCAACAAAATTATAAATCCCCAGAAAACCATTAAATGCGTGTAATACCTGTATTTGTGATAGCGGCATTTATTGAATTTTTCATGGGTTAATATTTCTTTTATTGCAGAAATAAAACATCTTAACAAATTGTTTTTATGTTTTTTAAAAGCCGTGTTTTTTTTCAGGTCTTTCCAGAAAACTTTTATGCTTTTTATCATTCCAATTATCATGAGAAATAATAAAATTGAAAATGAAATATTCAGATACATGTGGGGAAAGAATTTTGAATAATTAACAACACCTTCGGGAATAGTTAATGTTCCGGCAAAGTATATTATTGTCAGGATAAAAATAACCGGAATAGCAATAACAACCGGCAAATATTTCGGTTTGCTTAACAGTTTGGCAAGGAATTTAGGTCTTGCGTAATGCAGGTAACTAAAATTTCTAAGTGAGGCAAGCACATCGCCGGGCTTAACGTCTCTCGGGCAGGTGGTTGTGCAATCACCGCATTGAAGACATAACCAGATATCCGGATCACTTAAAAGTTTGTCTTTTAATCCCCAGCCAGCCCATATCATTTCTTTTCTTGGAAATGGTTTTTCAGCAGGCGAAAGTTCACAGATCACTGAGCATGTTCCGCACTGCATACACTGCTTTAAGGGTGCATTGCTGTCTTTCGTCAGCTTTTTTATAAAGTCAATATCCGGTTGTATGATGTTCACAAATAGTATATATTATTTTTATAAACTTTATTTTTGTTTATCCGTTTTTGTAAGGACACCCTTCGGCTTCGCTCAGGGTGACTTTGCGGGTTATTAATTGTAAGTAAAATTAACCTGCAACTTGTAACCTGTAACTTTTTTTCCAATTATTAATCAAGTTATTTCTCCCGTTTAGATATCTTTAAAAGGATTCGGACCAATATCTTCAATTACTTCAATATAATCGTTAATAATTTCCGGTATCCTGTGATATTCGTTAATTTCAAGAAACTCTGTTTTTATTCTTTCGGGTTCAAGCATCATTTTTTCAAGAGTTTCGCTGATGTTTTCACCTCTTTTTTCAGTTAGTTCACTTCCGTTGATAAAATGGCACTGATAATTTTCACCGGGTTTACAGCCGATTTGCAAAATACCGTCAAATCCCTGCGAGAGTGCATCCGATATCCAGACATTATTAACTGAACCAATGCACCTTACCGGAATTATTCTGACATAAGCACTGTATTGTAATCGTTTAAATCCTGCCATATCAAAGGCAGGATAAGCATCATTTTCACAAACAAAAACAAGTACACGTGGTTTCTCCTCAAATTCATCAGGAATATTAACAGCTTTTATCATTGATGAGATACTGTTGATTGAGAAATCACTGAAATTAATGATTCTTTCAGGACAGGCACCAAGACAAATACCGCAACGCCTGCACCGGTTCGGATTGGGCAAAGGTGTGCCTTTTTCAGTTTCATCATAAGCACCGAACGGGCATTCTTCAGTACAGCGTTTGCAGTCGGTACATCTTTCCAAATAAAGATCAGGATAGGATTTATCTCCTGACCTTGGATGAACGGATTCTCCTCTTTTGGTTGCTTCAATACATTGAATTGCCTTTAAAGTGGCACCGGCAGCGTCTTCAATACTTGAAGTTATATCCATTGGCTCTCTTAATGAACCTGCTGCATAAATTCCTGTTCTCCTTGTTTCATAAGGAAAACAGATAAAATGTGAATCCGGGAAATTATATTTTAATAAAGGAAGTCCTTTTCCAAGACGGTAATTTAAATTAAGTTCTTCCGAATTTGCAGGTGTCATTCCTGTTGCCAAAACTATCAGGTCAACTTTAATTTGTATTTGCTCATCAAAGAGTGTGTTATCAACAGTAACTATCAATTCATCATTTTCTTCGGAAATATTAACAACATCACCTTTTGTGAAAAATATTTGCTCATCATTTTGAACCTCTTTATAAAAACTCTCATAATGACCTGGTGTACGAA
>JADFUO010000472.1 GCA_015222115.1 Bacteroidota bacterium
ACTTTATACAGAAGACTAAGCCGGGTGAGTAGTTAAATGTTTATATTTCTGTTCTTTGCGTTTTTTTGCGTCTTCTTTGCATTTCCTTTGCGTGAAACATATTCTGCTGATTAACACTGATCATTATGATAAATTATCTGCGTTTTTTATCTGCGAAAATCAGCGTCTAATTTTTCAATCTCTTCATTTCTGAAAAATACGACTTAATTTCTTTACTTACAACCGGCGCCAGCAACAACAATGCTATAAGGTTAGGAACAGTCATAAATGTAATTACCATATCAACAAAGTGCCACACCAGATCAATTCCCCAAATTGAGCCCAGGAAAACAAATAGCCCGTATAAATATCTGTATGGTTTAATTAGTTTTTCGCCAAAAAGATATTCCGCGGCTCTTGTTCCATAATACGACCAACTGATAATTGTTGAGAATGCAAATAAAAGCAAACCGCCGGCAACAACATGCCTGCCTACACTTCCAAGTCCGATATTTGAAAGCCCTCTTGTAAAACCGTCAACAGTCATTGCAACCCCTTTAATACCGCTAGTCCATGCCCCTGTGAGAATAATCACAAGTGCAGTAAGAGTACAAATAATAATGGTATCAATTAATGGACCAACTGAAGCCACAAGACCCTCTCTTGCAGGATATTTTGTTTTTGCTGCTGCGTGAGCAATAGCTGCCGAACCCTGTCCTGCCTCATTGGAAAAAAGCCCTCTTCTTACACCCCAGGTAATTGTAAATATAAATGCCGAACCCAGAAAACCTCCTGCAGCTGCTGTCCCGGAAAATGCATCATGAAATATCATATTAAATGCATCAGGAATTTTGTTATAAAGTATAACTATCACTGTAATTGCACTTATAAAATAAGCAGCAGCCATAACCGGAACCAGTTTTGAGGTTACTTCTGCAATTCTTTTAATCCCTCCTACAATAACAAGCAATACAACAGAAGTAATAAATAAGCCTGAAATCCATGTAGGGAAATTATAATTTGTAAATAAAACATCCGTCATTGAATGTGATTGCGCCATATTACCCGTTCCTAACGAACATAAAATAGTTGCTATCGCAAAAATTACAGCAAGCACTTTGGCAAAAAAACCCAGCTTGTCTTTTAAGGCAATTTCCATATAATACATTGGCCCGCCCGAGATTGAACCGTCTTTATGTACCTTACGAAATTTTGTTGAAAGGGTACATTCGGCAAACTTGAGAATCATTCCAAGAAAGCCGGTTACCCACATCCAGAATATAGCACCCGGACCGCCAAAATATATAGCCAAAGCCACACCTACAATATTTCCGGTTCCTATTGTTGCTGATAAAGCTGTGGTTAATGCACGAAAGTGATTAATGTCGCCGGTATCGCTCTTCCTGTCATATTTGCCGCTAATGATTCTGAGTGAATGCCCGAGCCTGCTTATCTGAAGGAACTTAAATCTGATTGTAAAATAAATACCGGTTGGTATCAACAAAACTAATAGAAGATAAACACCGATATTATCATTATAGCTTACTATTAAGTTATCAACTGAATTTAAAAAGTTTTCCATTAATAAAAATCAATTCTGTAATAAATCGCCAAATATAAACAAATCTCAAAAACTCATAGTTTGCTATTTCTATTTATTATTACAATCTTAAAATTTCTTGACAATTTCTTATTTCCGGTATTAATTAAAACAAACTATTTGGGATTACGAGATTACGGATTACGAGATTACGATTTACTGATTATGGGATTTGCGAGATTATGGATTACGAATTACGGGATTACGGAT
>JADFUO010000473.1 GCA_015222115.1 Bacteroidota bacterium
GATAAATGGTTTAATTATTAAATTTGAAAGAGAATTAATGGAAGAAAACAATCAATAATCATAAATAAAAAATAATATAAAATGAAAACAAGAATTGAAAAAGACACCATGGGAAATGTTGAAGTTCCCGCCGAAAAGTATTGGGGTGCACAAACACAACGTTCAAAAAATAATTTTAAAATTGGTGAAGAGGGCTCTATGCCAATTGAAATCATCAAGGCGTTTGCTTATTTGAAGAAAGCTGCCGCACTTACCAACTGCGAACTGGGAGTATTAGCTAAGGAAAAAGCAGATTTGATTGCAGAAGTTTGTGATGAAATTCTGGATGGCAAATTAGATGATAACTTTCCGTTGGTTATATGGCAAACCGGCTCAGGGACGCAGTCAAATATGAACATGAATGAAGTTGTTGCTAACAGGGCTCATGTTTTAAAAGGTGGTAAATTAGGCGAAGGTGAAAAATTTGTTCACCCAAATGATGACGTAAATAAATCACAATCATCAAACGATACTTTCCCAACAGCTATGAGCATAGCTGCATATAAAACGATTGTTGAAACAACTATTCCCGGCGTAGAATTATTAAGAAATACTCTTGCAAAAAAAGCAGAAGATTTCAAGAATA
Organism: Bacteroidota bacterium; assembly: GCA_015222115.1. Classification (GTDB taxonomy): domain Bacteria; phylum Bacteroidota; class Bacteroidia; order Bacteroidales; family JADFUO01; genus JADFUO01. Next base: position 626 of record JADFUO010000473.1, read on the forward strand.
CTGTAAAAATCGGGAGAACACATCTGATGGATGCCACACCTTTGACATTAGGGCAGGAATTTTCAGGATATGTTTCCCAGCTTGACCATGGTTTAAAAGCATTAAAATGTACACTTGATCATTTGCTGGAACTGGCTTTAGGCGGCACTGCTGTCGGAACAGGTATTAATACACCTCCGGGTTACTCCGAACTGGTTGCAGAAAAAATTGCCGAACTTACAGCTTATCCGTTCATCACAGCAGAAAATAAATTTGAATCGCTTGCAGCCCACGATGCAATGGTTGAATCTTCGGGTGCATTAAAAACTTTAGCTGTAAGCTTAATGAAAATTTCAAACGACATCCGTCTTTTGGGTTCAGGACCGCGATGCGGAATCGGCGAAATTTCTCTTCCTGCCAATGAACCCGGTTCTTCAATTATGCCCGGAAAAGTCAATCCAACCCAGTGCGAAGCATTAACAATGGTTTGCTGCCAGGTAATCGGTAATGATGCAGCAATAACTATCGGAGGCACTCACGGTCATTTTCAATTGAATGTATTTAAACCTGTGATGATTTACAATTTACTGATGTCTGCCAGATTGTTGGGCGATGCTTGTGTTTCGTTCAATGATAAATGTGCAGCCGGAATTGAAGCTAATGAACAGGAAATAAAAAACAATCTTGAAAATTCATTGATGCTGGTAACAGCCCTTAATACTCATATCGGTTATGAAAATGCTGCTAAAATTGCTAAAAAAGCACATACCGAAGGCACAACCTTACGTAAAGCAGCAATTGATTTGGGCCTGGTTACTGATGAACAATTTACCGAATGGGTTGACCCGGGAAAGATGATATAAATCAATTGATTTAATAAAGGGGCATTAATGCCCTTTTCTTTTTTAAGGTCAAAAATCAATTTAACGAACTTTCTTCCTTTATGTCATCAATCCATTTACCGATTTTAACCGGTTTATAGGAATTTAATTTCAGTAAAAGAGATTCAATATTATTTTCAACAATTAAATTATTCCTGTGTTCTTCTCTTACGAACCTTTCTTCAACGGCGTGGTCAAAAAATTTCAGGAGATTGTCAAAATAACCTTCAATGTTTAAAATACCTACCGGCTTATCGTGTATTCTGAGTTGGTTGTAAGTCAGCATTTCTGCCAGTTCGTCAAAAGTTCCCAAACCGCCCGGTAAAGCTATAAATGCATCGGATATTTCAGCCATAAGATTTTTTCTTTCCTGCATTGATCCGACAATGTGCATTTTAGTAAGGTTGTTGTGAGCTACTTCTTTTTCAATAAGGCTTTTTGGCATTACACCAATCACATTACCATCTGCTTTTAACATTGTATCAGCTAAAATTCTCATTAATCCAACATTGGCTCCGCCATATATCAAAGTAATTTTATTTTTCAAAAATATTTCACCCAGCTCTTTTGCTTTGGTTTTATATATTTTTCTTTTGCCCATGCTTGAGCCACAGAATACGCAAATATTTTTCATTTTTCTATACTTAATTATAACAATTATTGTAACTATTCAGTTATCAGAAGTTATTAACACTTAAATTCCAAAACACAAGCACCAAATAACAAATAAATCTCAATTGTTAAAATTACAATGACCAAAACAATTATTTTGACTTTTCTATGATTGATGAAAATATTTTCTTTAGTTCATTGGCTTAATTGAAAAGAATTGTTGCTTCATCCTCATATTCTTCTGGATTTGTTTCTTTAATTAACCTCAAAAAATATGCACTTTCTTTTGAATTTGGTTTTTGGGTCATTGTAATTTATTTGTATTTTGTTATTTGGTGCTTGGAATTTATTTCGTTACAAATTTCTATACAGTATTTACTACAAAATTATTAATATTTTTCACAAGCTGAATAGTTACCAATTATTTAACAATCTCTCAAAAATTATTGTAAGTTTGCTAACGCCAAATATAAAAAAAAGCAGATGAAAAAATTATATCCGTTAAAATTTAAAAGTATTTATAAAGATAAGATCTGGGGCGGTGATAAAATTAAAACTGTTTTAAGAAAAGATTTTTCGCCATTACCAAATTGCGGAGAGGCATGGGTTTTATCAGGAGTTAAAGGAAATCAAACTCTTGTTGAGAACGGTTTTCTGGCAGGAAATAAATTGAACGAATTAGTTGAAATTTATATGGACGAGCTTGTTGGGGATAAGATATTTAGAAAATTCGGCAATGAATTTCCGATACTGATTAAATTTATTGATGCCAACCAATGGCTCTCCATTCAGGTGCATCCTGATGATGAACTTGCCAAAAAAAGAAATTTGGGAAACGGTAAAACAGAAATGTGGTATGTAATTGATGCTGATAAAAATGCTGAACTCATCAGCGGATTCAGTAAAAAAACGGATAAGGAATCATATTTAAAACATCTGAAAAATAAATCCCTTAAGGAAATTTTGAATTTTGAAAAAGTAAAAAAGGGTGATGTGTTTTTTATGCCTTCCGGAAGAGTCCATGCTTTAGGTCCCGGAATATTTTTAGCTGAAATCCAACAAACATCCGATACAACTTACCGTATTTATGATTGGGACAGGGTTGATAATAAAGGCAATTCAAGAGAACTGCATACCGAACTTGCACTTGATGCCATTGATTTTAAAGTTTATGATAATTATAAATCGGAATATAAAAGAAAACTTAATGAAACTGTTAATCTGGTTGTCAGTCCGTATTTTACAACTAATATTATTGATATTAACAAGTCTTTGGAAAAAGATTACAGTTGGCTTGACTCATTTGTAATTTACATTTGTGTTGAAGGCGGATATGATATTGAATATTCCGATCAAAGTTTGAAAGTTCAAAAAGGAGATGCTTTATTAATTCCCGCTGTGTTGGATAATATTAAAATAATCGCAAATTCCGAAGTTAAGATACTGGAAGTTTATATCATTTAAACTGTGACTGAACGAGAATACGAGCTTATTAGAACAAAAATTGCTAAAGATCAGTAAGATATTTTTTACTAAATAAGTAAAGTTTACGACACGAAGTTAGTACGTATGTATGCGTTTCAGTATAAAATGAATTCTTATACAACCATTATTTCATTATAAGTGTCATAAATAATTATCTACATATAAATATTTAATAGAGTTTTTTTTATTTTTGTTGCCGATATTAATTTTAAACTGAACGAAAACGAATTTGCAAATTTATCCAAACCCAAATTACAATAAACCAGGCTGTTAACTTGGCTGGGAATTGCAAAGTTTACGACACGAAGTTAGTACGTATGTATGCGTTTCAGCATAAATAAAATTGTTATATGATGAAAAAATTAACATTGATTATTCTTTGTCTGATGATTGTAGTGATTTCTTTTTCACAGGAAAAGACAAAAAAATATGCAAAAATTCCATCTGTTGATATAAAAACCGTTGATGGAGAAAGTTTCAATACATCAGAAATTTCAAATGACGGGAAACCGATTATCATTAGTTTCTGGGCTTTATGGTGCAAGCCCTGCATCAGGGAAATGACTGCCATTGCTGATGTGTACGAAGATTGGGTAGATGAAACAGGTGTTAAATTATTTGCCATATCAATTGATGATGCAAGGTCAAGTGCAAAAGTGCTTCCAACTGTAAACGGAAAGGGATGGGAATATGAATTTCTCCTTGACCCAAACGGCGATTTCAAACGAGCTATGAACGTGAATATGATACCTCATACTTTTTTATTAAATGGAAAAGGTGAAATTGTTTGGCAGCATACTTCGTTTGCCGAAGGAAGCGAGCTGGAATTATATGAGCTTGTGCAGAAAGTTACAAAAGGAGAGGATATAAATGAATAATAAAAATTAGATATTTAAAATGAAAAAAATAGATTTATCAGTTTTATTAATAGTTTTATTCAGTGTATTTCCTTTTTCCATAAAAGCACAGAACTTTTTAGACGGTGGTCAGGTACATGGGAATTTTCAGATAGATGCTCAATATTACGAGCCTGACGATAAAATTGGTGCCGATACTATTCCGGAAAAATTCCTGATGAACGCGTTTGGAAACATTATTTATACTAATGGAGATTTTACAGCAGGTTTCAGGTATGAACTATATCTTAACCCTCTTGAAGGGTTTGACAAAAGACTTGAAGGTAATGGCATTCCATACAGGTTCGCATCTTATAAAAAGGATAAATTTGAAATAACAGTCGGGAATTTTTACGACCAGTTTGGAAGCGGATTAATTTTCAGAGCTTATGAGGAATGGAACCTTGGAGTAGATAATTCAGTGGACGGAATACGTGTTAAAATCAGCCCGTTCAAAGGCGTTACTTTCAAAGGAATATATGGAAAACAAAGATATTTCTGGGATAAAAGTCCGGGAATTGTCAGGGGCGCTGATGCCGATTTTTTTCTTAATGATATTTTTAAAAAATGGCAGGAGAAAAAAACAAAAATTACAATAGGGGGAAGTTTTGTAAGTGTTTACCAGCCTGATGACCCCGGGCTAAAATTACATTTACCTTTAAATGTTGCCGCTTTTGCAGGAAGATTTAATATCTCGCACGGAAAAGTGAACTTTTCAGGAGAATATGCTTATAAGATCAACGACCCTGATCAAATCAATAATTTCATTTATAAAAATGGTGAAGCATTATTGCTTACGGCTTCATATTCACAAAAAGGATTGGGTGTGTTGTTGGCAGTAAAACGCATTGATAACATGAGTTATAAATCCAACAGACTGGAAAACAGTTATGCACTTGATGTGAATTTTCTACCTCCTTTAACAAAACAGCACACATACAGTATGGCGGCAATGTATCCTTATGCTACCCAGCCAAACGGCGAGATGGGATTGCAGGCGCAGGTAGTTTACACAATACCTAAAAAATCAAAACTCGGCGGGAAATACGGCACAACCATAGCAGTGAATTTTTCAGTAGTTAATTCAATTAATAAGCAAAAAATCAACGATACTATCCCGATTGACGAATACGGTACTTTAGGATACAAATCAGATTTTTTTAAATTAGGTGACACAAAATATTTTGAAGACTTTAATATTGAAATCACCAAAAAGATCAGTAAAAAATGGAAACTGATTGCTTCTTATCTCAACATCATATATAACATTGATGTTGTTGAGGGTCATCCCGGCGAAGAAATGGTACATGCCAATATCGGCATTTTGGATCTGACTTATAAATTCACCCCGAAAAAATCTCTTCGTCTTGAGTACCAGCAATTATTTACAAAGCAGGATAAAGGCGACTGGCTGGCATTTATGCTTGAATTTACAATTGCTCCAAAATGGTTTTTTTCTGTGATGGATCAGTATAATTACGGAAACCCTGATAATAATAAACAATTACATTATTATACAATTTCGGCAGGATATACAAAAAAGGCAAATCGTATTGCTCTCAGTTACGGGCGGCAGCGTCAGGGAATTATTTGTGTTGGAGGTGTTTGCCGCGAAGTGCCTGCATCAAATGGCTTAACTTTAACAATAAGTAGTAGTTTTTAAAAATTATCAAAATGAAATACTTAAAAATATCGTTATTTTTATTGATTATAGGTGTAATAATCTATTCTTGCGACAAAGTTGACCCACCATACATTATTGAGCAGGGAGGTGATGACACAACTGCCTGCCCGGTTCCTGAGTTTCCTGACACTTTTTATGTAAAAAAAGTTTTACTTGAAGAATTTACAGGGCATAAATGTCCGAATTGCCCCGAAGGTTCATTAGTTGCAAATCAACTAAGAGAAAAATATAACGGACAGTTGATTCTCATGTCAATCCATGCCGGAACATTTGCCGACCCTTCTGCAAGCGGACCTTACAGCTATGATTTCAGAACAATTGCAGGAGATATATTAAATGATGAATTTCAGGTTTGGGGCTATCCTACTGCTATGATCAACAGAATAGAAATTAGCCAGGGTAACTGGGTAATGCTTTCCACACAATGGGAGCCAACCATTGATGGAATTATCGGTGATGATCCATTGTTAGGCATGCAGATAATCAATGAATTTGAACTAACAACAAGAAAATTGTGTATCCATGTTAAAACAAAATATTTAGAAGATTTTAATCAGGATATTATGTTATCAATTTATATTATTGAAGATAACATAATTAACTGGCAAAAAAATGATAATAGTGATTTAGGGCCTGTTCCTGACTGGGAATTCTATTCTCATAATCATGTTTTAAGAGATGCGGTAAATACTGCCTGGGGCGATGTATTAAGCAACGGATTTATGCCAAAAGATACCAGTATAATAAAAACTTATGAATATTACCTGAATACTGAATGGAATTATGAAAACTGCGCCATTGTTGCATTTACTTATAATGCTGATACAAAAGAAATTATTCAGGCAGAGGAGAATCATGTAGAATAGATAAACTCACTTCCAGACTTTCGGAGAGGTGCTTTGCACTTTAGTGTTTAATTCTTATCGGTTAGTTTCAAGCAGGGTTATTTTATCGTGTCCCCCATTTTTCAGGATTTTGCCTGTTATTACTAATATGTCCTGCTACTTTATATGATACCCGATAGTCCAGCTAAAGTAGAATCTTCCAATTTCACCAAACGGATAACCTTCGCTTTCAATTTTTCCAATTTCACTTGGTTCTTTAGAATCAATAATTTCTGTTTTTTCAAAATATGTAAGGTACAGAGA
>JADFUO010000474.1 GCA_015222115.1 Bacteroidota bacterium
ACATTTTAGAATTCTTATGGGAATTCTAAGAAGTCTTGAACTTTTGGTTCTTTTGGTTCAAGCCAAAAGAACAATTAAAAAAATCCCTTATAAATATTTGTGTTTAGGGTGTCCCAATACGGAAAACAGGAGTAACAATACAATTGAACGGATTTTAGTATCTTTATTTAACCATCCAACAATTAAACCATAAAGCCATTAAACCATATAGCCATTCAGCCATTTAACCGTTTAATTACTTCTCTGTCATAGATTTTCCCAACAGGATAAACATTTTTTTTCTGATCCCAGTAAGGTGTTTTACTGTAAAACCAGTTGAGAATTGCCCAGAAATTATTGGCAAAATCCGGATTGTTGGTTTTTTTTTGCTCAAATTCTTTTTTCAGTTCCGGATCTTCGGCAAGCATTTTCCTGGCTAAAGATTCCATTACATAAGATTCGGCATATTCTTTTTGTTCAAAAATTGCATCAAAGAATCCCCAGTAAAGATATGAATCGGGAGCTTTTGGCTCAAGAATATGAGCAATTACACGGGCTGTTCGCTGATTCATATCAATTACAACCGAACCAGCAGAAAATTCCCGCTCTTCAATAATCTCATCATAATCAAAACTAACCGGATGCCTGCCCTCATAAGGAAGTTGTCGCCAACTTACATTCTTGAATTTATATGTTTTTACAGGAATTACAACAGGTTCATCAAGCTGTGAATATTTAATGCCATGTAATTCAAGGCGTTCAATTACATCAATCCATTCAGGAGGAATAATATATGCTTCAGGCAAGTCCACCTCAACAACAGGGTTTTGGTTATTAAAATACGGGAGTTTGAAATCCACAGGTTTATCAGAATATTTAAACCAATTTCCTCCGCTTAAATTGCTTCTCTCAACTTCATATTCAAATCCTTTAAAATCAACCATAATGCTGTCGTTTGAAGCTCTGAAATCAATTGGAAATTTTTTACTCCTGAATTCACTGCCGGCAGAATATTCATCTGCTATTTTATTCAGCATAATAAGTTTTTCATATTCCTTATTCAAAAATTTGCAAGTAATAATAAGTGCCTCATAAGTTGCAGAAACACGGGTTTTATAATCTTTCAGCATGTGATTTTCAATCAAAAAGCCGATACGGTTTTGAATAGCCGAATATCCCTGCGATAATCTTGGAGTAGATAACATGCTACGAAGTCCACTTTTGGGATCATGCCATCTGCGAAAAGCAACATAAGGAAATATCGGGTAACCAGCTTTTTCCATATCTTCTTCCATCACTTTCAGATATTCAAGTTCTGCCCAAGCAGTAAGTCCGTCATCCATATTCCCAAAAGTTTCAAGTCCGTAAGTCATCACATATTGAAAATCAGCACCGTCGGTAGCATGAATGTCAACAAAAAAATCCGGCAGCCATTTATTGAACATTTTAAGCCATGCTTTCATTTCAGGAGTATCAGCTTTTAAAAAATCGCGGTTTAAATTCAGGTTCTGTGCAGTTGTGCGCCATCCCATTTCTTTTGGTCCGTTTTGATTGATACGATTATAAGCACTAAAACGTTCATGCCCGTCAACATTAAAAATCGGGATGAATAAAATAGTAACATGATCAAGCAAATCCTCATATTTTTTATGAATAGCAATATCTCTGATAAACATCAAACCTGCATCTTTCCCGTCAATCTCACCCGGATGGATGCCTGCTTCAATTAATAAAACAGCATTACCGGACCTATGAACTTTTAAGGGAGTAAAATTTCCATTACGGTCAACTATTAAAAGAGGAAGTTCGCGTCCCTGCGGACTAACTCCAAAACTAATATATTTGATCCATGGGCTTGCATCTGCAAGCTTTTTACAATATTCAACGGTTTGTTTGTAACGTGGTGTTTCTTTAAACCCTGATTTTTCATAATATGTCTGCCACTCACTATCCTGTGAAAAACCAACACTGAATATAAATAATAAACATAAAGATAATATCTGTTTCATCATATAATAAATTTTAATTTTAAAGACAAAGTTAAACCTTTGGCAAAACATCAAACTTTATTAATTCTACCAGCATTTGCTTGGGCAGTTGGCATAATTAACATATCATTAATATTTACATGTTTTGGAAGTGTGGTAACATAATAAACAACTTCAGCCACATCTTTGGCTTTGAGAGGAGTAAAACCTTTATAAACTTTACCTATGGTTTCTTTATCTCCTTTAAACCTGACAATCGAAAATTCAGTTTCAACTGCACCGGGTGATATTTGTGTAACTTTTATTCCATATTCCAAAAGATCAATTCTCATAGCTTTGGTTAAAGAATCAACAGCATGTTTTGTAGCACAGTAAACATTTCCTTTTGGATAAGTTTCTTTTCCTGCAATTGAACCTATATTTATAATATGTCCTTTTTTATTTTTTATCATTAACGGCATTACAACTCTTGATACATAAAGCAATCCCTTGATATTTGTATCAATCATTCGTTCCCAGTCATCAATGTCGCCTTCTTGTATTGGGTCAAGTCCAACTGCAAGACCAGCATTGTTGATGAGCACATCAATTTTTTTCCAGCTATCAGGAAGTGAATCAATATTAGCTTTTACTTGTTCTCTATCCCTAACATCAAAGTTCAGAGGTAAAACTTCAACTTTATATTTTCTAACAAGATCATCGGCAAGTTTATTTAAAATTTCTTTTCTCCTTCCTGTGATGATAAGGTAATAATTGTTTTGGGCAAATTTTATAGCACAGGCTTTGCCGATTCCGCTGGTTGCGCCGGTGATTAAAACAATTTTATTCATTGATGGTTTTAAATTTATCTCGCTGATATCGCAGATTTTCACTGAAAAATTATCTGCGTTCATCAGCGTAATCAGCGAGAGATTTTATTTTTGATCCATTCCCTTGCATTTACAAAAGCTTCTATCCATGGAGTAATTTCGTCATTATTTCTTTTTTCCGGATAATTTGCCCACTGCCATGGGAATATTGCACGTTCAATATGTGGCATCATAGCAAGGTGCCTGCCATCATCAGAGCAAATTGCTGCTGTCGAAAATTCCGAACCATTAGGATTTCCGGGATATTTCTTATAGCTATAAGTTACAGGAATATTATACATAAACTCAGCCTCATAAGGAAAATGAAATTTCCCTTCACCATGTGCCACCCAAATTCCAAGTCGTGAACCCTCAAGGGATTTCAACATAACTGAAATATTTTTATGAATATCAACATTTATAAAAGCAGATTCAAATTTATGTGAATCATTATGCAGCATTTGGGATTTTTCGTCATGGTCGGGATAAATCAAATCAAGTTCAACCATTAGCTGGCAACCATTACAAATTCCCAAACTTAGAGTATCTTTTCTTGCATAAAAATTCTCAAGTGTTTTTCTTGCTTTTTCATTATACAGAAATGCACCTGCCCATCCTTTTGCAGAGCCAAGCACATCTGAATTTGAAAAACCTCCGACAAATACAATAAAATTTATATCTTCCAGTGTTTCTCTTCCCGAAATAAGGTCGGTCATGTGGACATCTTTAACATCAAACCCGGCAAGGTGCATTGAGTAAGCCATCTCGCGATCACCGTTAACTCCCTTCTCACGGATAATTGCAGCTTTTATTCCCGTTGGCTTACGACGGTTAAAATCAATATTATATTGTGATAATTTGCCTGAAAAATCACGGTTGAATTTATATTTCAGTTCCTGATTTTTATAATTTTTGAATCTTTCCAATGCAAGTTTTTCACCGCATTGTTTTTTATCAAAAAGATAAGATGTTTTAAACCAAACGTCTCTTAATTCATTTATATCAAAATTATATTTTTCAGAATCATATTTTAATTTAATAACCCTTTCAGAACAAGGTTTTCCAATGACAAAATAATCAATATTATTAGTTTTGAGAAATTCATTAACAAAATCTTTATCCTTTACTTGTATTATAATGCCCGGGTTTTCGCTGAATAATAATTTTATAATATCATTTTCATCTAATTCTGAAAAATCAATATCCAAACCTGTTTTATTTGAGCCGAAAGTCATTTCAAGTAAAGTAGTGATAATTCCACCTGCTGAAATATCATGTCCTGCAATAATTTTATTTCTTGTAATCAGCTCCTGAATAACATTAAATGTTTTTTTGAAATATTCAGCATCTTTGACTGTTGGCGTTGTTTTGCCTAATTCATTCACAACTTGCGAAAAACTGCTTCCTCCAAGATTAAATTTATCTTTAGAAAAATCAATATATATCAATGAAGTGTCCAAATCATTTATTAACACAGGAGAGATAATTTTTTTAATATTTTTAACTTCGGCTGCGGCTGAAATAATAACTGTTCCGGGTGCAAAAACCACATTACCATTGCTGTATTTTTGTGTCATTGAAAGTGAATCTTTGCCGGTAGGTATATTTATTCCCAGTTCACAGGCAAAATCGCTGACAGCCCGAACTGCCTCATAAAGTCTTGCATCTTCGCCATTATTTTTTGAGGGCCACATCCAATTGGCACTGAGCGAAATTCCTTTTAAACCATCTTCAATTGGTGCCCAGATTATATTTGTTAATGCTTCGGCAATTGAAAGTACCGACCCGTTTGCAGGATTAACCAAAGCACTGACCGGAGCATGCCCGATTGATGTTGCAATGCCTTTTACTCCCTTATAATCCAAAGCTACTACACCTAAATTATTTAATGGTAACTGGACAGTTCCTGCACATTGCTGTTTGGCTACCTTACCAGTAACCGAACGGTCCACTTTGTTGGTCAGCCAGTCTTTGCATGCAACCGCTTCCAATTGTAAAACATTTTTCAGATATTCATAAACACTTGATTTATTGTAAGATATCCGCTCAAAATTATTTTCAACAGTTCTATCAATAATAACTGTTTTCGGCGGCTTACCGAACAAATACTCAAGTTTAAGATCAATAGGAGGTTCGTTTTTTTTATCTTCAATTTTAAAAATTTTATCATCTGTAATTTTACCAACAGCATAAATGGGGGCTCTTTCACGTTCAGCAATATTATTCAGGAGGTTGTAATCTTCTTTTTTCAAAACCAGTCCCATTCTTTCCTGCGATTCATTACCAATGATTTCTTTAGCAGATAAAGTTGTATCTCCTATCGGCAATTTATTAATATCTATTGTTCCTCCTTTTTCTTCAACCAACTCCGAAAGGCAGTTAAGATGACCGCCTGCACCATGGTCATGAATAGATATGATTGTGTTTTTTTTAGCTTCGGTAAGAGCCCGAATTGCATTCATCACTCTTTTTTGCATTTCGGGGTTAGCTCTTTGCACTGCATTCAGTTCAATAGCATTTCCATATTCGCCTGTGGCAACGGAAGAAACAGCACCGCCGCCCATACCGATCCTGTAATTATCACCTCCGAGAACCACAATAATGTCTCCTTTTTCAGGAATATCTTTAAGACTGTCTTCTTTCTTCCCAAAGCCGATTCCTCCTGCAAGCATAATAACCTTGTCGTATCCATATTTTTTATTATTCGTGAAATGCTCAAAAGTCAGAAGACTGCCACAGATAAGAGGTTGTCCGAATTTATTTCCGAAATCACTTGCACCGTTTGAGGCTTTGATAAGAGTTTCCTCAGGTGTTTGATACAACCATTTTC
>JADFUO010000475.1 GCA_015222115.1 Bacteroidota bacterium
GAGTTGTGAATAACCTGATTAATTCACGAATTTCATTTTTAAGCCATAAATATTATTTCATTATTATCAGATAAATTAGAATTACTTATATTTGGAGAAAATCTAATATTAAATACTTTTAAACTGAATATGGCTTTATTAAGAAACTGTTTTTTACTGTTTTTTTTAAATATTTGCTTATTTTCTGTTAGCCAGAATTATCAAGTTAAAGGAAACGTTATCGATTCCAAAACCAAAGAACCCCTTGCATTTGTAAATATTATTATCAATGATGGAAACTACGGCGGTACAACGGATATTGACGGAAAATTTCAATTAAACTACCCACAACCCATTAAATCATTAAAACTTAGTTATGTTGGTTACGAATCAAAAATATATTTTATAACTAATGATCAGGTAAATAACATAATTGAACTTGAAAGAAAAGATATTCTTCTTCCGGAAATAGTTGTTTTCCCCGGCGAAAATCCCGCTCACCGCATTATAAAAAATGTAATTAAAAACAGAAATATTAACGACCCTGAGAAACTTCATTCATTTTCCTATACTTCTTATGATAAAATGATATTTACGGCAGATATTGATTCAATACTTAAAAAAGATACTTCATTGCTTGATACTTCAGAAATCAAAATAAAGGAATTTTTTGACAGGCAACATATTTTCCTGATGGAAACTGTTACAGAACGAAAATTCCTGTATCCGGACAAAAATCACGAAAAGGTTATCGCAACAAGAATATCAGGTTTGAAAGACCCGATAATTGTTTTTATGATATCACAAATGCAATCCACATCATTTTATAACGAAATAATCAGGATATTCAGTAATAACTATATCAATCCGATAAGTAAAGGCAGCACTAACAAATATTTATTCCTGCTTGAAGATACAACTTTCACCGAAAATAATGACACGGTTTTTATTATTTCATACCGCCCGAGAAAAAACACCAATTTTGACGGAATGAAGGGTGTTCTCTCAATAAATTCAAATGGGTGGGCAATACAAAATGTGATTGCTGAACCGGCAAATGAAAAAATCCGGACAAAAATAAAAATTCAGCAGATGTATGAAATGATTGACGGAAAACAATGGTTCCCTGTACAATTAAATACTGATATTATTTTTGGCAGTATCGGAGTCTCGGATGGTAATAAAGCTTATAAATTAATGGGAATAGGCAAAAGTTATTTAAAGGATATCGTTCTGAATCCCGAACTGGTCAGGAAAGAATTTAACAATATTGAAGTTGAAGTTGAACCCGATGCCCATAAAAAGCCAAAAAAATTCTGGAATACATATCGTAAAGACAGTCTTACCGATAAGGATATTAAAACTTATCATTTTATTGACAGCATAGGTAAGGCAGAGAACTTTGACAAGTTAGCCAAATCCTTTGAAACACTTATGACAGGCCGTTTTCCATGGGGATATTTTGATATTGATATAAATAAATTTGTAAAATATAACAGCTACGAAGGATTTTACCTTGGTCTTGGCTTACATACCAACGACAGAATTTCAAAATTTTTTAAAGTCGGCGGATACTGGGGATACGGCTTTAAAGATAAAACCGCTAAATATGGAGGAGATATTAGTTTTTTACTTCACCGTAATTCTGAACTTGAAGTAAAATTTGATTATTTTAATGATGCTGTAGAAAGCGCAGGAGTTAGCTTTTATGATGATAACAAAGAATTAATTAGTACCGATAATTTCAGGAAATTATTGATTAAACGAATGAATAATACCGAGAGTTATAGTGCATCAGTAAGTTTCAGGATATTAAGGTATATGAAACTGAACGTTTCACTTAGCCGGTCATTTAAACAAGCTTATGGAAATTATAAATACGGATTAAAAGAAGATAATGTTACAGTATTGGTTAATGAATTTAATTTCACTGAATTAACGGTTGGCCTCCGGTACGCTTACAAAGAAAAATTTCTGAAAACAAGACGCGTAAATATTTCATTAGGTACTAATTATCCGATATTATGGTTTCAATATACAAAAGGTTTTAACAATCTCTTTAACGGAGAATTTGCTTACAACCGCTTTGACCTTAAACTTGAAAAATCGTTTTATTTTAAATATTTAGGAAAATCATCTTTTCGTGTAATGGCAGGTTACATAGACAGTTATCTGCCCTATTGCAATTTATACAATGGAAACGGAAGTTATCGCAAGTTCACGATTTTTGCATCCAACAGTTTTGCAACCATGCAAATGAATGAATTTCTTTCAAACAAATATGTAGCATTTTATTTTACTCACAATTTCGGGAAATTGCTTGTTCACTCCAAAATTTTTCACCCCGAAATTGCAGTTGCTACCAATATCGGATTCGGTTCATTAGATAATAAGGATATGCACTTTAATACTGGTATCAAAACAATGGAAAGCGGATATTATGAAAGCGGATTGTTGCTTAATAATTTGATTAACATGAAGTTGTATTCAATTGGTGCCGGGGTTTTCTACCGGTATGGTCCTTATTCTTTTGATAAAGTCTCTGATAACTTTGCATGGAAATTCACAATAACTTTTCTATCCTTAAAACGCTGATTATATTTTTTCGTAAAAAATAATATGATTTTTAAAAATGTTTTATCTTTACTGCAAATCTTAAAACTATGTTTCAAAAATATCGTTTATTCTTCTACATCGTAATAATCCTTGCAGTAGTGTTTTTACTATGGTTTTATTCCACAATAGTAATTTATATTTTAATAGCTGCGGTGTTATCAATTATCGGGCAGCCATTGGTTCAATTACTGGATAGAATTAAAATTCCACATGTATTGAGTGCCTTATTGGCATTGTTAATAATGATTGTTTTTTTCCTTTCTATTTTCGCGATATTCGTGCCATTATTTATTCGGGAAGCTGGAATGATCTCACAGCTTAACATTGGTGCCATTGCAGAAGAATTTAAGGAACCTTTGAAGGAACTGAAGGAGTTATTAGTAAGGTATAATATAATGGGAGCTGATGAAACCTTAGCACATTATTTTAGTCAACGGCTGGAATCTATAGTAAGTATTGCCACATTCTCAGGTATTATTAAACATATATTAAGTGAAACAGGAGCATTTTTCGTAGGAACATTTTCAGTTGCATTTATTACATTTTTCTTTTTAGAGGACAAAAATTTATTTAAAAATTTTATTTTGCTTTTGGTAAATGAAAAATATCATGATAAAACCCAAAGGGTATTATCTAAAAGCAAAAAATTATTACAACGGTATTTTATCGGATTAATCTGCGATATTACTTTAATGATGACCCTTATAAGCATTGCAATGACCTTATGGGGAGTACATAATGCCTTGCTTATCGGATTTTTTGCCGGTCTTGTTGTTATAATTCCTTATATCGGACCAATGATAGGGCTAACACTGGCAGTGGTCATTGGTGTTACAAGTGCTTTAAGTGTTGATGTTCATATTTTAATACTTCCACTTGTTTTAAAGATAGGTTTAACATATTTTATAATTAATGCCTGCGACGGAATGATTTTTCAACCGCTGATATATGGAAAAAGCGTTAAAGCAAGCCCGCTTGAGATATTCCTGATAATTCTGATATCAGGAACAACAGCAGGATTTGAAGGTATGATGGTTGCAATACCTACTTATACATTTATCAGGATTATCGCCAAAGAATTTCTGAGTCAGTTCAGGGCAGTGAAAAAACTAACTGAAAAAATGTAACTTACCAGGACATATTTAGCTTAAACTAATTTGTTAATTCATAACAATAGTGTTAAGTTAAGTATAAAATAACTGTTTCAAAAAGGCTAAGGCTGAGGCTGAGGAAAAATTTCAATACTTATACAATGAATGCTTTTTAATCGAATAACTTATAACATATAACAAATAAAATATTAATCATTTAAACCTTATTTTTATTAACAAATTTTTTAAAGTAATAGCTTAAATTTACATCAAAACTTTTCGTCATGCTAAAAAAATATCACTTGCTTTTTTTAATTATCGGGATACTGCTTGCTGCATTTATAGTATGGTATTTCTCAAATATTGTAATATATGTTTTAGTTTCTGTTGTACTATCATTCATTGGTCATCCTCTGTTAAAGTATTTGGATAAAATAAAAATCGGAAAATTTAAAATTCCACATTCATTAAATGCCTTTATAACTTTGTTAGTAATACTTTTCGTTTTTGTATGTTTTATTTGGTTCTTCGTGCCATTGATAACAAACCAGGCAAATATGATATCAAATATTAATATTAATGAAACCGGGGATTATTTCAAAGACAACATAACAGTAATTCAGGGTTTTCTGATTAAACATAACATAATCAATGCAGACGAAACTATTATAAGTGCCATACAAGCACAAATTGAATCAGTGATTAGTATTGCAACTTTCTCAAATGTCTTCAAAAATCTGCTAAGTGCAACAGGAAGTTTTTTTATGGGGACTTTTTCAATCATATTTATTACATTTTTCTTTTTACGTGATGAACACATGTTCAGTAATTTTATTATATTAATTGTGCCTGAAAAGTATGAAAAAGAAGTAGTTCATGTTTTAACACAATGCAAATCACTTTTATCACGATATTTTATAGGTTTGATTTTAGAACTAATATCAATGATGATTTTAATAACAATCGGGTTATCAATATTAGGTGTAAAGAATGCATTGATAATTGGTTTTCTTGGCGGATTAATGAATATTATTCCTTACCTGGGTCCGATTATCGGTGCAAGTATGGGTGTGGTTATGGGAGTAACTACTACCCTTAGTCTTGGAATGTATGACCAGGTTGGTTTCTTTGCCTTAGGGATAATTGCAGTTTTTATTATTGCTAATTTAATTGATAATATTCTTCTTCAGCCATTAATATATTCAAGCAGTATAAAAGCGCGCCCAATTGAAATATTCCTTGTAATTATTATGGGTGGAACAATTGCCGGTATTCCCGGTATGATACTCGCTATTCCTTCATACACGATACTCAGAGTTGTTGCAAAGGAATTTCTCAGCAGGTTCAGACTGGTGAAAAAACTGACTGAAAAAATATAAAGATTTTAGTGAAGTTTCTATATTATTTTTTAATCAATTTTATAACTTAAGTCGTCTTAAGTAATAATTAAACAAACAGTTGCGTGTTGCGTGTTACGAGTTACGGGTTGCCACACAGATTGGTAGCTTAATTATTGTACTTTTTTCTTAATGCTACAGATTTTCATTTTTCCTTACGGACGTTGATTTTTAATAGGCCGATCTTTCAATACCCCCTGACCTTTTAGAATTCTCTTAGAATCTCTTGCTTCAATAAAAAGCGAGGGCCTTGTGTTAAGCAATCCTTGAGCGAGCTTAATGGTTAATTTTAGATACATGAAAAAAAATAATTATACTGAAACGCATACATAC
>JADFUO010000055.1 GCA_015222115.1 Bacteroidota bacterium
GCTTCATCTGGTTCAGCAACTTCATTAGCTTTTGCTTTTTCTGCAATTTCTTTAGCTTTTTTCTTGGCTATTTCGGCAGCTCTTGCTTCATTAATTTTTGCTTCGGCTTCAAGACGTTTTTTACTATCATCTTTGACTGCAAGTTCGGTTTCCTTGATTTTACCTGTAATTTTAGCTTCTTTTTCAGTAAGCCATGCCTGAAACTTGGCTTCTGCCTGTTCTTCGGTAATTGCTCCTTTTTTAACTCCTTTGAGCAAATGATTTTTGTATAAAACTCCTTTATAGGATAAAATTGTTTTTACAGTATCTGATGGCTGAGCACCTTTGTTAAGCCAATCAACTGCTTTGTCAAAGTTTAATTTAATGTCTGCGGGTTTGGTGAGAGGGTTGTAAGTGCCAATTTTTTCAATAAACTTTCCATCCCGTGGTGCACGACCATCCGCAATTACTATATGGTAAAAGGGTTTGCCTTTTTTACCTTTTCTTTGTAATCTGATTCTTGCTGGCATTTCTTAATTTTTTTTAATATTAATATATGATTTTTTTAAAATGGGTGCAAATTTCCGATTTATTTATGAGAATAAAAAATATTTGTTAAAAAGTTTTCATTGTTAATTTAATACTGATTAGCTACAAAAATATTTCTTTTAAAACTTATTAACATAACAAAATATATTTTTCTTTTTAATTAATTTTACACCTCATAATATATAAATCAAAAATAAAAAATCAAAACATGCCCGATTTTACTCATTTACATGTACATACACAGTATTCAATTTTGGATGGAGCTACCAGGATTCCCGATTTGATATCCAAAGCTAAAGAGTATGGTATGGATGCTCTGGCAATAACCGATCATGGAAATATGTACGGGGTATTAAAATTTTATTTTGAGGCAAAAAAACAAAAAATAAAACCAATTATAGGCTGTGAAGTATATGTTGCACCGCACAGTCGTTTTGAGAAAAGAGGACAACAAGACCGCAGCGGTTACCATTTGATTCTTCTTGCAAAAAATATTCAAGGTTATAGGAATTTATCAAAATTAAGTTCTTTAGGATATTTTAAAGAGCATTTTTATTATACACCACGTATTGACAAGGAATTACTAAAAGAATACAGCGAGGGGTTGATAGCAACAACTGCTTGCCTTGGTGGTGAATTGCCCACTGCAATAATAAATCATGGAATTAAAAAAGCCGAAGAAGTTTTAAAGGAACACCTTGAAATTTTTGGAGAAGATTATTATTTGGAATTAATGAATAGTGGCATACCCGAACAAAAAACCGTAAACAAAACATTACTTGAACTTGCCAAAAAGTTTGATGTTAAGGTTATAGCCACTAATGATGTTCATTTTTTAAATGAAAAGGATTATGAAGCTCATCATATTCTTATTTGCCTGAATACCGGTAAGGATATTGATGAGAAAACTAATATGCATTATACGGGACAGGAGTTTTTGAAATCACCTGATGAGATGGCTGAGTTGTTTAAAGATGTTCCTGAGGCGCTGACAAATACAAGGGAAATTGTTGATAAAGTTGAAGATTTTGATATTACTATTAAAAAGGTTATCCTACCGCATTTCCCGCTACCTGATGGCTTTACTTCCGAAGATGACTATTTAAAACATCTGACTTATGAAGGTGCTAATAAATTATATCCTGAAATTTCTGAAGAATTAAAAAAAAGGCTGGATTATGAACTTTCGGTAATTAAGGATATGGGTTTTCCTGGATATTTTTTAATAGTTCAGGATTTTATATCGGCAGCCAGAAGATTAGGAGTTACAGTTGGACCGGGAAGAGGCTCAGCAGCCGGTTCGGTAGTTGCTTATTGTACGGGAATAACAAATATTGACCCGATAAAATATAATTTGCTTTTTGAGCGGTTCCTTAATCCCGATCGTATAAGTATGCCTGATATTGATATTGATTTTGATGATGAAGGTCGTGAAAAAGTACTTAATTATGTAGTTGAAAAATATGGCGAAAACAGGGTTGCACAGATAGTAACATTTGGGACTATGGCTGCCCGTCTTGCGATCAGGGATGTAGCAAGGATTTTAAAACTTCCTTTGAACGAGGCTGATAAATTGGCAAAAATGGTACCCGAAAGACCTGGTATTACTCTTAAACAGGCATATAATGAAGTAAAAGAATTAAATGAAATAAGAAAAAAAGGAGATGAATTATCACGTAAAACCCTGAATTTTGCTGAAATTCTTGAGGGTTCGACCCGTCATACAGGTACTCATGCCTGTGGCGTTATTATTGGCCCCGATGACCTGATTAAATACGTTCCGTTGAGTACTGCGAAAGATTCCGATTTAATGGTTACACAATATGAGGGTAAATTGGTTGAATCGGTGGGAATACTTAAAATGGATTTTCTTGGCTTAAAAACCTTATCAATAATCAAGGATGCTATTGAAAATATTTATAAACGTCATGGAATAAAAATTGATATTGAAAAAGTATTATTAGAAGATGAAAAAACCTTTGAGTTGTATCAAAGGGGTGATACAATCGGGACTTTCCAGTTTGAATCGGAGGGAATGCGGGGATACTTAAAAGATCTTAAACCTAATAATATTGAAGATTTAATTGCAATGAATGCTCTCTACCGTCCCGGTCCTATGAATTTTATTCCGTTATTTATAAATCGTAAACAGGGAAAAGAGAAAATTGAGTATCCTCATCCAATGATTGAAAATATCCTTAAGCCAACCTATGGTATAATGGTCTATCAGGAACAGATTATGCAAACTGCCCAAATAATGGGTGGGTTTACTCTTGGTGAGGCGGATCTTTTGAGAAGATCCATGGGTAAAAAGGATAAGAAAATAATGGAGGAACAAAAAGTTGTTTTTATCAATGGGGCTTTGAAGAAAGAAATTGAGCAGGAAAAAGCAGAAGAAGTTTACCAGATGATGGAAAAATTTGCCGAGTATGGTTTTAATAGGTCACATTCTGCGGCATATTCAATAATTGCATATCAAACAGCATATCTTAAAGCACATTATCCTGCCGAATATATGGCGGCAGTTTTAACTCATAACCTTAGTGATATTAAAAAAATTACTTTTTTTATTGATGAATGCAAACGATTAAATATTCCGGTATTAGGACCTGATATTAATGAAAGCAGTCTTAATTTTATTGTGAATAAAAACGGTGAAATACGTTTTGGTATGGCTGCTATTAAGGGAGTTGGCGAAGCAGCCGTAAAATCAATAATTGAAGAAAGAAATAAAAACGGTTTATTTAGAAATATATTTGATTTTGCAAAAAGAGTAAGTCTACGTTCGGTAAATAAACGAAGTTTTGAAGCATTAGCAAAAGCAGGGGCATTTGATGGTTTTGAAAATACTCACCGTGCACAATATTTTTACAGGGAGAATTTGGATGATACCGTCTTTCTTGAAAAAATTATTAAACATGCCAGTAGCTATCAGGAAAAACAAAACTCTATGCAGGTTTCTCTGTTTGGTGATGATGAAGCAATAGAAATTACCGACCCTAAATTACCTGATTGTGAACCATGGTCTAAACTTCAGCAACTTAAGAATGAAAAAGAAGTTACAGGTTTTTATATGTCGGGTCATCCATTGGATAATTACAAACTGGAAATTGATAATTTTTGCAACATTTCAATAAATACAATTAATGAAGGATTAAAACCCCTAAAAAATAAAGTATTTACTTTTGCAGGTATTGTAACATCAGTTGCTCATAAAACTACAAGAAAAGGTAATCCTTTCGGCTCGCTTATTGTTGAGGATTTTAACGATTCAGTCCAAATTACTTTATTTGGTGATGATTATGTAAGTTATAAAAAGTTTTTTGAAAACGAAGGATATTCTTTGCTAATAA
The DNA here is from genome assembly GCA_015222115.1 of Bacteroidota bacterium. Taxonomy (GTDB): domain Bacteria; phylum Bacteroidota; class Bacteroidia; order Bacteroidales; family JADFUO01; genus JADFUO01. Next base: position 3,882 of record JADFUO010000055.1, read on the forward strand.
AAGCAACCGTTCAATACAAGTATAATTCCGAAGATCAACTGGAGATTAAAGTGAGAAATATTAGCCTGTTGCCCGAAGCAATTGAAAAATTCACTAAAGAAATTTCTTTAAACTTGTCAATGGATGATATAAATGAGGAACTGATCGGGATATTGTCGAAAATTATTAATGCCAATCCCGGCAAATGTAACCTGAAAATTATTTTAATGGATAATACTGATAATATTTCAGTGGAAATGAAACCCAAGAGAAATAAAGTGAATCATCTGAAGTTTATTAATGAAATAAAAAAAATTCCGAATATTGAATTTAGACTTAAATAATTTAATTTTGAAAAATTTATAATAATAATTTAATATTTTATAAATCATGGCAATAGAATTAACAGATGCAAATTTTGAAGAAATTGTATTAAAATCCGATAAACTCGTAATAGTTGACTTTTGGGCTGTCTGGTGTGGACCATGCAGAATGATAGGTCAAATAATTCAGGAAATCGGACAGGAATACGAAGGTAAAGTTATCGTAGGTAAAGTGGATGTTGATAACAACCCTGAAATTACCACAAAATTCGGAATAAGAAATATACCTACCGTTCTTTTCTTTAAAAATGGTGAAATAGTTGATAAACAAGTAGGATCAGTTCCAAAACAGGTTATAATTGACAAGCTGGAAGCCCACTTGTAGAAGTTTAATTAAAATTGTTTGGCTTCTAACGTATACATAAATACAAGTAAGTTATATAGTTACAAGTTACAGGTTTCAGAATTTATGCCATATTCAATTGACCAAAACAGACTTCAGCAATTTAACTCATTGGAGTTTATTGCAAAACAGGTAGTTGAGGGTTTTATAACAGGCCTTCATAAAAGTCCTTTCCATGGCTTTTCCGTTGAATTTGCCGAACATCGTTTATATAACACAGGTGAATCAATAAAACATATTGACTGGAAATTATATGGCAGAACAGATAAACTTTTTGTAAAACGATTTGAAGAGGAAACAAATTTAAGATGTCAGCTTGTGATTGACAATTCTTCATCAATGTATTTTCCCGTAAAGGAAAACCCAACAATTGATAATCCAAATAAAATTACCTTTTCAATTTATTCTGCTGCTGCAATAATGTTATTGTTGAAAAAACAACGTGATGCAGTTGGTTTAAGTTTTTTTTCTGACACATTGGAACTAAGTACACAGGCAAAGTCAAGTTCTGTTCATCATAAATATTTGTATTCCGAACTTGAAAAGTTATTAATACCCATTTCAACAAAAACACATAAAAAAACTGCTGCCGCAGATTCATTACATCAAATAGCTGAGAATATTCACAAAAGGTCGCTGGTTGTAATTTTTAGCGATATGATGGAAAGCAGCGGTAATACCGATGAATTATTTGCAGCTCTTCAGCATTTGAAACATAATAAACATGAAGTGGTTTTATTTCATGTAACCGACAAACAAAAAGAAGAAGAATTTGATTATGACAACCGCCCGTACAAATTTGTTGATATGGAAAGCGGCGAAGAATTAAGAGTTAATCCGGTTGAAGTGAAAAAAGAATATCTTAAAGCTGTTAATAAATTTAAAAAGGAATTAATACTTCGCTGTGGCAAATACCGTATTGACATTATTGAAGCTGATATTAACAAGGGCTTTGACACTGTATTACAATCATATTTGGTTAAGCGTGAGAGGTTGTATTAGTAAGCTGTTTCCAAATTTATTTTCGGGTTAAACTAAAGTATTGTTGCGGGTTACGGGTTTCGAGTTGCGGGTACATACGGGTTTGCTACGATTCATGGTTGTAGGTTTTTTCTATTTACTACTGTCAATGTTGCTAATAAAATTTTGGAAAAAATAACATTAAGTGTTTGAAAATCTATCAGCAATTGTTAGATTTGGAATAATTTATTTTAGTGAGGTTTGATATAATCTCACCCTTCCCATTGTTCAACAATTGTTTCAACTTCAGGTTGTACGAGTGAACGGGCATCATATCTGTCATATCCACGGCTTATCAGTTCGACGTATTTTGTTTTTGTATGCCGGATGTGTGCAATAAC